>CAZTAI010000187.1:0-3554 GCA_964611555.1 uncultured Chloroflexota bacterium
AGCTGATCGCGTTCGAGTTCGGGATCTCGATCAACACGGTCGGCAACCTCGCGGCCAACGCGTACAAGAAGCTCGGCGTCCACGGCGCCGCGGCGGCGGTGCACGCGCACCGGGACGCGCACTTCTATTGCGGAACCCGCGTCGATTTCGGGCCCATCCGCGAGCGCCTCAAGGCGAGCCGCTCGAGATCGTCTTGCCCACGACCTCTTCCGTGAAAGGGTTCATTGGAATGTCCGCACGCGTCCGCACCTATCTACTTGTGGCGAGATTCGATGAGGCATCCGTTCACGCCGATGGCTACCCAAATGGCTACCCAGACTCCGCGCGATGAGGCCGCGTCTCGTCAAGGTCGAGCCACAGACTGAGGCCGCGGAGCCGGAGCGTGCCTTCGGCCGTCATTCGGCGCAGCAACTCAGCTTCGAGACGTCCTTGAAAAACGAGAGCGCCACGATCTTGAGCGCCTCGGCCATCGTCGGGTAGACGTGGACCAGGTCGATGAAGTCGTGGACCGTGGCGCCGAAACGCATCCCCATCGCCGCCTCATGGATCACCTCGCCGGCATCGCGCCCGACCATCGACACCCCGAGGACCTTGCCGCTCTCGGCCTCCAGGACCATCTTGATGACCCCGCGCTCGTCGCGGACCGCGCCGGCGCGCGGCACGAGGTGGATCGGCACGGTGTTGCAGCGGCAGACGAACCCGCGCGCGTTGGACTCCTCTTCGGTGAGCCCGACGACGGCGACCTGCGGGTCGGTGAAGATCGTTCGCGGGAGCACGGTGTGGTCCACCGTCCGAGCCTCGCTCCCGAGCGCGTTTCCGGCGGCGATGTTTCCGTCGTGGGCCCCGACCGGCGTCGCCATCTGGGCACCCCTTTGCCTGCCGATGACGTCGCCCGCGGCCCAGATGTGCGGCACGCTCGTCCGTAGCCGCTCATCGACCTTCACGAAGCCGCGCTCGTCGAGCGCGATCCCCGCTTCGGCGAGGCCGATGCCGTCCGTGTTCGGCACCCGCCTCGTCGCGATGAGCAGCTGCTCGGCGTGCACCTCGGCCTGGCGCCCGTCAGTCTCGACGACGACCGTCACGCCACCCTCATCGCGGCGGACGCCGACGATGCGCGTGCCGGTCCGGATGTCGATGCCCTCGGCGGTGAGCGCCTCGTGGACGGCGATGCCGACCTCCGGCTCGTACCCGGAGAGGATCCGCGCGGACCGCTGGAGCAAGGTGACGTGCGTGCCGAGCCGGCCGAACAGCTGCGCAAGTTCCAGACCGATGTACCCGCCGCCGACGATCACGAGCGAGCGCGGCTGCTCGGTGAGCTCCATCGGCTCGTCGGAGGTGAGCAGGTCGCTCGTGAGGTACGGCACCCCGTCGAGGCCGGGGAGCTGCGGGATCGCCGGGCGCGAGCCGGTCGCGACGAGGATCTGCTCGCCGCGCAGGCTGCGTCCGTCGAGCTGGACAGTGTGCGGATCCGCGAGCATGGCGCGGCCCTCGACGATCGAGATCTTGTCGCTCTCGCCGAGGATCGCCTCGTACTTCCGTCCCCGGTAGTCGTGGATGACCTCGTCCTTGCCGGCGATGAGCGCCTTGAAGTCGAGGTCGAGCTTTTTCCCGCTGAGGCCCGGGAAGCGCGGATGCTCCGCCTGCCAGTAGATGCGCGCCGCCTCGATCAAATTCTTCGAGGGCAGGCAGCCCCGGTTGACGCACGTCCCGCCGACCGTGCGCGACTCGGTCATCACCGCGGTCTTGCCCAGCTCCGCCGCCTTCAGCGCCGCGGCGAAGGCCGTTGACCCGGACCCGAGGATCACGAGGTCGTAGGTGTCGTTCATCGTGCGACCTCCGAGTGCGCCGGCTCAGCCGGAGCGCAGCAGTCCGTGTTCGCTGCGCGGGCGAGGCGCCAGCCCCGCCGCCGCAGCCAGAGCGCCTCGAGGATCGTGGCCAAAGGGAGCGCGCCGCCGGCGAGCGCCAGTCCGCCCGAGGCGGGCAGCCACACGACGAGCGCGGCGCCGCCGACGCCACCGGAGTCTTGTCGCATGCCTGCACCTCCCGGTAGGGGATACATCAACAGAAACGATAGCATCTGCTTTTCTCGATAGGAATGCTAGGCTGGAGCGAGTGAAGATGTTGGGAAGAGCATTGCTCGTCGCCGGCCTGGTCCTGGTCTCCTGACCACCAGCGCCGGCAGCGCCGCAGTGCAGAACGAAGCGCCCGATCGTCACGAGGCCGCGGCGACCGCGGCCCCCGCCGCCGCTCGCGTGGCTGCGCTCACGATGCAGACGGCCGACGGCAAGAATGTCGCGATCCCGACCGCCGGGCACCCGACGATCGTGTACTTCATGGCCGCGTGGTGCGTGTCCTGCGTCCAGGGCGCGGTGAACCTCGCGCAGATCTATCAGGACTACGACAGACGCGGCGTGCAGGTGATCGCGATCGACGTCGATGCCGGCGAGACGCCTGCCGACCTGGATCGTTTCCGCTCGCTCGTCGGCAACTCCCGAGACTTCTGGGCGATGGACGCCGGGCAGCGCGCGACGCACGCGTACGCGATGCACTCGCTCGACGCGACGATCCTCGTCAGCGGCTCGGGCGAGACCCTCTTCCGCTCGGAGTCGCTGCCGGACCCGAACACCCTGCGCCCCGCGGTGCAGAAGGCGCTGGGCCTGTAGTGATGGCCGCCAGGAGCGCCAAGGCCAAGCGCGCGCCGGAGCTGGACCCCGAGGACCCCGAGGTCATCGCCCGCTTCTTCCACGGCCTGGCCGATCCGACGCGCGTGGACATCCTCCTGTTCCTTCTCGACGGACCCAAGACCGCCGGCGAGATCGTGCGCCACGTCGGGCGCTACCAGCCGAGCGTCTCCGCGCACCTCACCTGCCTGCGGTTCTGCGGCTACGTCGAGGCTCGCCGCGAGGGGCGCACCGTCGTGTACGAGCTGCTCGATCGTCGCGTGCGCAACCTCCTGGAGATGGGCGAACGAATGCTCCGCACGAACGCCGAGCGGATCATGGCTTGCCGGATCATCGCACCGAACGTCGCGGCCCCCGCCGACCGGTGGCGAGGCACTCCGCGTGGGTCGAGTAGGTCGTGATTGCCGTGCGCCTCGCCACGAATGCTCTTCTAGGACGGTCAGTGTCGATACGGACAGAACTTGTGGAGGCGCGCTATGGCAAAGGATCCGATCTGCGGAATGGACGTCAACGAGGCGAGCCCGCCCGGCGGCAAGAGCGATTACCAAGAGACGACCTACTACTTTTGCAGCGCTGGCTGCAAGAAGACCTTCGACGGCGACCCCGCGAAATACGCGGCAAAGACCTGAAGGTCTGAACGCCGGGAGGCGTCGCACGGCCCTCACTCGCCTGGGCGATTTTCTGACGACGGGAGCCGGCCGATGACCGCTGCTGCGTACACCTGTCCGATGCATCCGGAGGTCAGGACCGCTCTCCCGGGCCCCTGTCCGAAGTGCGGGATGGCGCTCGAGCGCGTCTCGCCAGCTCCTCAGATGAAGACGGAGTGGACCTGCCCGATGCATCCGGAGATCGTCCGCGATGCCCCGGGCAACT
>CAZTAI010000188.1:0-3544 GCA_964611555.1 uncultured Chloroflexota bacterium
ACCACCGGTCGGACACCCACGTCCATCCCCAGAGGATGGCCAAAGGTACCAGGACCGATGCCATCGCCAGCGCGAGCGTCTCGTTGCCGGAGAGCTTGAACTGCTCCGTCTCGATGCGGAAGTTGCCCGCAAGCACATAGAGCCCAGCGATGATGAGGCCGGCGACGAGGCCTGCGATCAAGCTCACGCCCGAGTTAACGCCTCGTGGCCCTCGTTGCGCGAGGCGCTCCCGGCCTTGCTACCGGTCTGTACCGCGGCCCGACCTAGCGCCCGACCGGCGGCGCGGTGATCTGCGGGACCGCGCCACCGTGATTCGAGAAGCGCATGTCCAGCGACATCTCCACCGACGCCCTACGCGGTCGGCTCCGGCGAGCACGCGACGAGCAACAGCGCGACGAGGACGGCTGTTGGTGTCCTGCCTGTCTCGGTTAGCCGGACTTCGCTGTTTCGATCAATGAGCCGGGGCCACCGGCGTGGCGCGGAGCAGCGGCGCGAAGTAGGAGTCGAGGATCGCGGGCATCTCGCCTGGTGCCATCAACTCGACGATGCCCGTGATGAAGTGGGGAAGGTCGTCGACATACTCGGGGTGAGCGCGGAGCCATTGGTCGTACTTCGTGAACGCGTGCCGCTCGGCCTCCGCCGTCGCCACCGCGTCGCGAAGGCCGGCGAACAAGGCACGCGCATCCTCGCGGTAGCCCGGCATCCTCCACGACAGCGCATGCACGAACTCGTGCCGCATGGTGAGGATGGCCCATGCCTCGCCGTAATCGGAGAGCTTCGGCGAAGTCTCGATGCGGTCTTCAATGAAGTAGTAGGCCGCGAGAGCGCCGGGCACTTTGCTCCCCCGCGAAACAGGAATGTCGCCGAGGTACGCGCGAAGGCTGGGAGTGAATGACAGAAGGGCCTTGCACCGCACGACGTCCTCGAAGGTCTTGCCGCAGGCGAATGTCGTTGAGACGATCGAAGCTCCGGAGGTCGCACCAGGGCCCGGCAGTGGCACGCCTCGGTCAGGTGATGTGTTGGAGCATGCGCTAAGGAGCAACACGACCAGCCCGACTCTCGAAAGCGCCGACATGCGCCGACCCTATGAAGGCGGACGCTCCATTCCATCGTGGGAAGTACGTAGGCCCGCCGAGAAATCTCGGCTTGGCGCGGATCATCCGGGCGCATCCCGGGGCGATGCAGCGCGACCCCGGGCGGTAGCCCAGCTTGCGACCTGCGCCCGAGACCGAAGACCCAGCTTCACCAGGATGTGGTCTACGTGCGTCTCGGCGGTCCGCTCTGTGATCCGGAGCCGGCGTCCGATCTCGCGGCTTGTAAGGCCCTCCGCGACCAACGTCGCGACCTCTTCTTCGCGCTGCGTGAGCGCTCCTTTGGAGGAGCGGCCGTCCCCGAGCGCGAGCGACACCGCTTCGGACACGGACAGCGCTCGTCCCTCGGACCACAGCGCCTGCCCCCGCCTTCCAAGCCGCTGCTGTGCGAGTGCGAGCCCAGAGTCGTCGCCCGATGCCGGCCACGTATCGCCTATTCGTGCTCGCAGCCCAGAGGCGGCCCCCGCCAGGCGCAGCGCGCGCTCGGTCTTGCCGGCGGCGGCAGCGAGTCGGGCCAGACCGTTGAGTGCTCGGGCGACGGGAATGTCGCCCCCGAACTCGGTGTACGCGTCTAAAGCGTCGGCAAATGCCGCGCGCGCGCTGTCATGCTCACCCTCGATCGTGAGGTGCTCGCCCTGCATCGTCCGAACGATCGCGCGCACACGCGGGAGATGCGGGTGCGCATCGCAGATCGATAGAGCCTCTGCGAAGTCGGAGCGCGCGCCAGTGGGATCGCCCGAGCTCGCCCGAGCCAGCCCGCGATGCGCGAGGGCCCAAGCGCAGCCGGGAAGATTCGTCGTCCGGTAGTGCGCGATCGCCTCTGCGAAGTGGGAAGCGGCGGCCGGTCCATCGCCCGCGGCCTGCCGCGACAGAGCCAGGCGATGGTGGGCCCCGCCGATCCCGTGCGCGTCGTTACTGTCTTTCGCGACGAGCAGCGCCTCCGCGGCGGCAGTCTCGGAGCCGTCGAGGTCGCCTCGCCCGAAGCGGCGCTGCGAGAGCGCGATCAGCATCCTGGTACGCGTCTGGTCGGGTGTTGGCTCGCTCTCGAGCGCGCGCACGAGCCATGCCTCGATCTCGGAGGGATCCATGCCTGGACGCAGGAACACGTACGCGAGCCACGCCTTGGCGAGCATGCGCCGCGCGGTCGGCACGTCGTGCTCGAGTAGCCAGCCCATCGCGTCCCGCACGTTCGAGTGCTCCGCAAAAATGCGATCGAGAGCGCCCTCGCGGTCCTTCTGCCGATGTGGGCCGAATGCGTCGAAGAGAGACGCCACATGCGCGGCGCGCCGCGTCTCGGTCAAGCGCTCCTCGCCGGACTCTCTCAGGCGTCCTCGTGCGTATTCACGGATCACCTCGAGGAGCGAGTACCGCTCGCGCTGGTCTGAAACGGTGAGCTGCGCGAGGGAAACATCGACGAGGGTCGAGACGATCGGCAGGACAGCGCCCTCCGGGATCTCCTCGTCCGCGCATACGACCCGGGCTGCGTCGCTGTCCCAGCCGCCGCTGAAGACCGCGAGCCGGCGAAAGACTCGGCGCTCGCGATCGTCCAGCAGGCTGTGGCTCCACTCGATGGCCGAGCGCATCGTCTCGTGGCGTCCGGTCGGCGCGACGCCAGGCGGCGCGAGCAGCCGGAGACGTTCGTCCAGGCCGCGCCTCACGTCATCGAACGTCAGATTGCGCAGGCGGGCGGCCGCGAGCTCGATCGCGAGCGGCAGGCCACCCAACGTGCTGCAGATCTCGCTCACCGCTCGCGCGTTCGCTTCGCTGAGCACGAAGTTCGGAGCGACTGGCCGTGCACGCTCGACGAACAACTGGAGCGCGTCGGATCGCTGCCAATCGCGTTCGGTCAGCGCTTGGGAGGGGAGTGAGAGCGGAGGCACCGGCCATACCGTCTCGCCGGCGATCGCAAGAGCTTTGCGGCTCGTTGCCAGGATGCGCAGACGTGGGCAATCGGCGAGAAGCGCCGCTGCCAGGTCACTGGCAGGCTGGAGGACGTGCTCGCAGTTGTCGAGGATGAGGAGCGCCGGACGGTCGCGAAGCCACTCGATGAGCTCGCGGCGCGCGCTCCTGTCTAGGACCAATCCGAAAGAAGCCGCGGCAGCGACATCGACCTGAGCGGCCGCTGTGAACGACGCGAGCTCGGCGATGCCCACGACTTCGGTCGGTCGTGCCGCGCGCCGTGCGAGCTCGAGCGCGAGGCGGGTCTTGCCGGTGCCGGCGGGCCCGACGAGGGTCAGGAGTCTCGTGCTCGCGAGCACGCCTCGGAGCTGTGCCAGCTCCGCGCGGCGCCCAACGAAGCTCGTGAGCGGGACCGTCGCATTCACGGGTGGAGCGTACGCGCGGGCGTATCCTCGCCCGAGGTCACGCGTGGAGGCTGGACGTGCGGGCGATCTGGTGAGGCTCCTCGGGCTGCTCGCGACGCTGCTATTCCTTGCCAGCGCCTGCGCCCCCGC
>CAZTAI010000189.1:0-3537 GCA_964611555.1 uncultured Chloroflexota bacterium
TCCGGCGCAATGTCTGAGCGGCCCTTCCGCCGCAACGTCCCGCAGCACGAGGAACCGATGACAGAGCGCAATGTCGCCCAGCAGTCCACGTCACATCCAGAAAGCGTGGTGATTCCCATGCAGACCGTATCCGTCACCGTCAACGCCTCAGGCAGCGTGAGCGAGGCCAACGTCGAGAAGGTGCGCAAGGCCGCCGAGACCTTCGAGGAGGCCATCAAGGACGCGGGCCTCACGCCGACGGTCGAGTTCGCCTCGCCAGTCGGCAGCCAGCAGCAGCAGCTCAACCGGAAGATCGACGAGGACAACCAGCGGCGCGCCGGCGTGCCGACCGCGCAGCAGCGCGAGCAGGAGCAGGCGCGGCAGGAGCAGATCGAGCGCGAGAAGCACGAGAGCCGCAAGAAGTAGTGCACCCAGGGGGCCGCGCGGCGGGGGACCGACAACCTTGACGCGCGGCTCGCCCTGACCACCGGAGGGGGGCCGTTGAGGACGAACACCACGCGTGACCGCACCACCACCGGCCCGTTGCCCCTGACGGATCGTCAGGCCGACGTCCTTGCCGAGATTCAGCGCTATCACGCGTTCGTCGGTGATCCCTGCACGTCGGCGCACATTGCCAGGCGCCTCAAGATGCACCACGAGACCGCGCGCGAGTATTTTGCCGCGCTCTACCGCAAGGGATGGCTGGTCTCGAAGACGTCGCCAGCGACTCCCAGCCCTCGTTTTCTCGCTCGCCGATAGATACCCGCAAATTCTGCGGGTATTGCCTTTTCGCAATCGCCCGCACGCTAGGGGCGCATGGCACAGCCCGCGACGCACACCGTAGAGCTCGGCCCGCTCACCCTCCGAGCGGCCATCCGCGACGGCTCCATCGATGCCGACGCCCGCACCGTCGACGTGGTCTTCACCACGGGCGCCCCCGTGATGCGGTTCGATTGGATGACCGGGCAGCGCTACATCGAGACGCTGTCGCTGAAGAAAGCCCACGTCCGCCTGGACCGCCTGAATAACGGCGCGCCGTTCCTCAACGCCCATTCCGCCTCTGACCTCACCGGCGTGCTGGGCGTCGTCGAGCAGGGCACGGCGAAGGTGGCCGGTGAGCAGGGCACCGCCAAGGTGCGGTTCTCCAAGCGCCCCGACGTCGAGCCGATCTGGCAGGACGTGCGCGACGGCATCATCCGCAACGTCAGCGTGGGCTACCGCGTGCACAAGTACGAGCAGACCGACAGCAGCGACGGCGCGCCCGCCAAGCGGCACGCCATCGATTGGGAGCCCTACGAAGTCTCTGCCGTCCCCATGGGTGCCGACGACGGCGCCAAGATGCGCGACGCCCGATCCGTCGAGACCAATTCCTGCGCCATCATCACCCGCTCCGCGGGCACAGAGGGGAACACCACCATGTTGACCGAAGCGGAACAGCGAGCGGCGGACGAGGCGAAGGCGGCCGAGGACGCGAAGAAGGCGGCCGAGAAGAAGGCCGCCGACGATGCCGCGCGAGCGGCCGGCACGACCACTCCCGACGACCTGAAGGCGGCCACCGATGCCGAGCGCGAGCGCGGTCTCGGCATCCGCCTCGCCGTGCGCGCGGGCCGCTCGGCGTTCGACGATATCAAGGCCGCCGACGCCTTCGCCGAGGAGCAGATCCGCAAGAACGCCGGCGTCGACGCCGTGCGGGCCATGGTGCTGGAGCGTCTGGCCGGCAAGAGCGATGCGGTGAAGATCGGCGGGCACTACGCCGACGAGATCCGTGTCGTCGGTGACGAAGCCGACCGCTTCCGCGACGGCGCCGTCGCGTGGCTGCTCAAGAAGGCGGGCGTCGCCGAGATGGTCGAGGCGGCGGCCAAGAAGAACGGCGAGACGCTGAAGCTCGATCCGGGCGAGTGCCGCGGCATGACGCTGATGGACCTGGCGCGCGAGAGCCTCGGCCGCCGCGGCGTGAAGACGCGCGGCATGGACCCGATGAAGCTCGCGGGCGTCGCGCTCACCCATCGCGTCGAGGGGGGCTACTCGTCGACGGGGGACTTCCCGGTGCTGCTCGAGGTCGCGCTGAACAAGACGCTCCTGGCGGCGTACGCCACCGCGCCGGACACGTGGCGGCTGTTCGCGAAGGTCGGCTCCGTGTCCGATTTCAAGATCGCCAACCGCTACCGCATGGGCACGTTCGGCCGGCTGGACATCGTGAACGAGGCCGGCGAGTTCCGGAACAAGCCCATCCCGGACGGCGCCAAGGAAACCATCTCCATCGTCACGAAGGGCAACATCATCGCCCTCACCCGGCAGGCCATCATCAACGACGACATGGGCGCGTTCTCGGACCTGGCCACCCGCTTCGGCCGGGGCGCGAAGCTGTCGATCGAGATGGACGTGTACGACCTGATCAAGCTGAACGCCGGCCTCGGGCCGGTGATGAACGACGGCTTGACGCTCTTCCACGCCACGCACCTCAACATCGGCACGGGCTCCGCGATCGGCGTGGACGCGCTCGACGCTGACGCCCAGCTCATGTCGGCGCAGACCGATCTGTCCGGCAACGAGATCCTCGACCTCCGGCCGGCCGTCCTTCTCGTGCCGCGTGGCCTCGGCGGGCAGGCCCGCGTCCTGAACGCGATGGAGTTCGAGCCGCTCGCCAACGTGTTCCAGAAGCCGAACATCGTGCGCGGCCTGTTCTCCACGATCGTCGACACGCCGCGGCTGGCCGGCACGCGCCGGTATCTCCTGGCCGACCCTGCCACCGCCCCGACCTTCGAGGTGGCGTTCCTCAACGGCAACCAGGAACCGTTCCTCGACATGCAGGACGGCTGGCGGATCGACGGCACGGAGTGGAAGGTGCGCCTCGATTACGGCGTGGCCGCGGTGGACTTCCGGGCCGCGATTACCAACGCGGGAGTGTAGTCACAGCTCAAGGAGAACGACATGGCGCAGACGTACAGGCAGCCCGGCGATGTTCTGCCGTTCACGGCGCCCGCGGGCGGGACCGTGAATGGACTGGCGGTCAAGATCGGCGACGTCCTCGGCATCGCGCAAGCGACGGCCGCCGTCGGCGTGCGAGTCGAGCTCATGTTGCTCGGCGTGCACGAGGTCGCCAAGGTCTCGGCGCAGGCGTGGACGGAAGGGCAGGTCATCTGCTGGGACAACACGGCCAAGCTCTTCACGACGGTGACCACCGGCAACTTCCGTGCGGGCGTCGCCACGAAGGCGGCGGCCAACCCGACGGCGGTGGGCGAAGTCCGGCTGAACGGTATCGGCGTCGGAGTGGCGCTGGCCTGATCCCGTGATCGATACCAAGACCATCACGCGCGACGCGGTGCGCGCACAGTTTGCCGGGCCGGCGACCGCCACGATTCCCGGTGGGTCGCCGGTCGCGGTGCGCGCGATCGGGCCGGACCAGCGCGTGGTGGAGTTCTCCGTCGAGGGCGATCTCGTGCGGTCCGAGCGCCGCACCGTGGTCAGCCTCTTCCGCGATGAGATGCCGTCGATCCCGTCGGGGACCGTCGTCGTCATCGCCGGCACGTCGTGGACCGTCGATGGCAGCGTCAGTGA
>CAZTAI010000190.1:0-3516 GCA_964611555.1 uncultured Chloroflexota bacterium
GGTCACGTCGAGCGCGGTCGTGGGCTCGTCGGCGAGGATCAGCTTGGGGTTGCACGAGAGCGCCATGGCGATCATCACGCGCTGGCGCATCCCACCCGAGAACTGGTGCGGGTAGTCATCGAGGCGCTTCTTCGCGCTCGGGATACCGACGAGCTCGAGCAGCTCGACGGTCCGGCGACGCGCTTCCGAGCGGTCCATCTTGAGGTGGAGCTCGAGAGCCTCGGAGATCTGGCGGCTGATGGTGAGCACCGGGTTCAGCGAGGTCATGGGGTCCTGGAAGATCATCGCGATGTTGTTGCCCCGGATCCCCCGCACGTCGTCCTCGTCCATCTTGAGGACGTCCTGGCCGTCGAACATGACCGAGCCCTGGATGATCTTTCCGGGGGGCTGCGGGATGAGGCGCATGAGCGACAGCGCTGTCACCGACTTACCGCATCCGGACTCGCCCACGATGCCGAGCGTCTCGCCGGCCCCGACGTCGAAGCTCACGCCGTCTACCGCGCGGACGACCCCGTCACGCGTGAAGAACCGGGTGTGCAGGTCCTTGACTTCTAGTAGCGCCATCTACTTAAGGCCCTCCCGGGCACTGCTTGACCTGTCAATTGGGCCCATTCCCACCTCAAGCGACCGTGTCCTTCAACTGTGATCCACGATACGTAGTGGCGAGCCAAACTATCAGGATCGCCCGCTAAAGCCTCATACGTGGATCGATGGCGTCCCGGATGCCGTCCCCTACAAAGGTGAAGGCGAGCATGACGACCGCGATACACGCGGCGGGCATGAGCACCGGCCAGGGGGACGTCGCGAACACCTGATAGCCCTCGTTGATCATCACCCCCCAGGTGGCCGTGGGCGGCCGGATGCCGACGCCGATGAACGAGAGGACGCCCTCGGCCAGCATCGCCGAGGGGATCCCGAAGGCGACCGCCACGATGACCGGCCCCAGCGCGTTCGGGAGGAGGTGCCGGTACATGATGTGGACCGGCCGGGCGCCGATGGCGCGGGCCGCCTCCACGTACTCCTTCTCCTTCAGCGACAGCACCTGCCCCCGGACGAGGCGGGCCATGCCGACCCAGTTAACGACGGCGATCCCGATGAACATGAGGATCAGGCCGCCCATCAGCTCACCCAGCGGCGTGTTCCGCAGTGTCGCGAAGAGGATCACGAGGAACAGCAGGTCGGGGAACGCGTAGACGACATCGGTGAGCCTCATCAGCAGCTGATCGGTCCAGCCGCCGACGTAACCGGCGAGCATGCCGACCCCGACACCGATCGCGACGATCACCGTCACCGGCACGAAGCCAACGACCATGCTCACGCGCGCGCTCCAGATGAGCCGGCTCAGGATGTCCCGCCCGATCTGGTCCGTGCCCAGCGGATAGCGCGCGTCCACGTACTGGGTGCCGGCCCAGAACGGGTCGGCCAGCGTCGGCGCCTGCCGGCCCCCGGCAGTGAAGGGGCTGGTCGGGTCGTACGGCGCGAGGAGCGGCGCGAAGATGGCCAGCAGGGAGGCGAGCCCGACCACGACCAGGCCGAACATCGCGGCCTTGTTGCGCCCAAAGCGCTCGCGCGCGTCCTGCCACAGGGTGCGCTGCGCTGCCACGGGAGCGGTCACTTGGAGACCCGGATGCGCGGATCGATGAGCCCGTAGACGAGGTCGACGGTGAGATTGGCGACGGCGATGAGGAACGCGTACAGCAGGTACACGCCCATGATCAGCGGGTAATCGCGGCGGCCGATGCTGAGCACGAACTCCCGACCGATCCCCGGGATGACGAAGAACCACTCGATGATGAAGGAGCCCGTGATCAGCCCGGCGGTCGCGGGGCCGACGATGGTCGCGACGGGGATCAGCGCGTTCCGCAGGACATGGCCGACGACGACCATCTGCTCGGACAGCCCCTTGGCGCGCGCGGTCCTGACGTAGTCCTGCCTGATCGCCTCCAGCACGCTCGCGCGCGTGATGCGCGTCAGGAATGCGGTCGCTCCGAGCGCAAGGATCAGCGTCGGCATGACCATGTGCTTGGGCGTCCCCCACCCGACGAGTGGCAGCCAGCCCAGATTCAAGCCGAAGAGGTAGATCGCGAAGATCGCGATGACGAAGGAAGGCACCGTGGTGCCGACCGTGGCGAAGACGATGCTGGCGTAGTCGAACGCGGTGTTCTGCCGGAGGGCGCTGACAACGCCAAGCGGGATCGAGATAGCGAGCGCCAGCAGCAATGCCTGGAGTCCCAGCTGCGCGCTCACCGGGAACTGCTGGCCGATGATCTGCGCCACCGTTCGGTCCTGGACCAGGCTCGTCCCGAGATCGAAGCGCAGCAGGTTGCCCATGTAGCGCGCGAACTGCTCGTGGATCGGCCGGTCCACGCCGTAGAAGCGCTCGAGCGCGGCGATCGTCGCGGGTGGCAGCGGCCGGTCGGCGTTCGACTCGAAGGGGCTGCCCGGCGCGGCATGCGCGAGCCCGAAGACGATGACCGCCACGACGAACAGGGTCGGGAAGAGCAGCAGGATCCGGCGCAAGAGGTACGTCAGCACCCTCGGCGCGGACCTTCCCCCGTCACGCGGGCGCTAGCCCTTCTTCGTGACGAAGATCTCCCAGAGGCGGAACTGGCCGAAGCTCGCGTCGATCGGGGTGGTGGTGATGCCCCCGACCCATGGCTTCGTCAGCCGCTTGCCCGCGTCGTAGTACAGCCACGCGACCGGCGCCTCCTGCGAGAGCAGGCGGGAGGCTTTTAGATATGTCGCCGCGGCGCGCGCCTCGTCCGCGTCCTGGTCCGCCTCCTTCGTGAGGCGGTCGAACTCGGCGTTGGTCCATCCGGTCCGGCTCAGCGAACCGCTGTGGAAGACCGTGGTCAGCCAGTTCTGCTGATGGAGGATGTCCGCGCACCAGCCCAGGATGAACATCATCGGCAGGGTGTCGGGCGACTTCACGAGCTGCGCGTACGCGGTCGAATCGACGGGATCCGGCACCACGTCCACCCCGATGTTCGCCTTCCACTGCTGCTGCAGGAATTCGACGCGCGTCTTCGTTCGCGCGCTCGACGAGTACGTGAAGCGGATGTTCTGGAGTGACTGCGACCCGGCATAGGTCGACGCCGCCAGAAGCCCCTTGGCGGCCGCGGCGTCGAAGGCCTGAGCCTTGTCCTCGGCATCGTGGCCGGGGAAGGTCGGCGGGATGAAACCGCCGGTCGCAGGCGTGCCGAGCTTCTGCACGTCGTTGATGTAGCTGGCGCGGTCGATCGACTTGGCGAACGCCTGGCGCACCTTGACGTCGTCGAAGGGCGGCCGGCTCGCGTTGAATCCGACGTAGAACGTGCACGACCCCGGCACGTCGGCGGACTGCGCCTTGAGCTCGGGATCCGACTCGATCAGACGCAGGTCTTCGGCGGCGACGCCGATCACATCGAGGTCGTTCGCGCGGTATGCGGCGAAGGTGACCGCGCCCTCGTTGTACATGACGCGCGTCCAGCGCTTCAGCTTCGGAACACCCCGCCAGTAGAGCTCGTTCCGCTCGAA
>CAZTAI010000191.1:0-3469 GCA_964611555.1 uncultured Chloroflexota bacterium
GTCCGCGCTCGCGATCTCGGTCTCGGTCTCGACGCTGGTCCAGCGGAACGCTCCGGCTATGGCGGTCCGGAGCTCCTGCGGAAGTTCGGTCAGGCCCGACCAGTCCGCGGCGGTCGAGCGGGCCACCGCGCGGCGGATCTGCCGCTCCCTGTACGGCGGCTCACCGCGCGCCAGTAGCCAGGCGCCGAGCGTCGGGCCTGCATCGGTGATAGATGGGATCGCCGTGTTCACGCACCCGAGCGTATCGGTCGCTCTAGCTCGGTAGCCGGGCCGCCTCCGGATCCCGCAGGCCCCGCGCCCACTCCGCACCCGTCATCGCGCGCTTCCCGGCAGGCCTGACTTCGTCGAGCCGCAGCCACCCTGAGCCCGTGGCCACCTGGGGAGCCCCCGCCTCGAGCCGCAGCGTTCCCTGCTCCACGGCGGGGCCAGGTACGGCCGACGCCCGGAGGATGCCGAGGCGCGTGCCTCTATAGAAGGAGTACGCGCCGGGGTCGGGCGTGTAGGCACGCACCACGCGCGCAAGCTCCGCCGCGCTCCTGCTGAGGTCGAGCTGACCGCGCGCCGGATCGAGCTTCGGCGCCCAGGTGACGGATGCCTCGTCCTGCGGGACCGGCCGGAGCTGGCCGGCCGTGTACTTGAGAAGATCTCGCTCCAGAAGGCGCGCCCCGACCAGGGCGAGACGTGCCTCGAGCTCGCCCGTCGTCTCGTGGGCCTCGATGTCGACGCGCTCCTGTGCCACGACGGCGCCGGCGTCGAGCGCGGCGGTCCCCTCCATCAGCGTGACGCCGGTCGCCTCGTCGCCGCTGAGGATCGCGTGAGCTACCGGCTCCGCTCCGCGCCAGCGCGGCAGGAGGGATGGATGCACGTTGAGCGCGCGTCCGTCGACCGCGTCGAGCAGCCGCTTCGGGACGAGGTTCCCGTACGCGGCCCAGACGAGCACCGTGGGCCGCAGCGCCAGCACCGCCTCCAGCGCCTCGCCCATCAGGCGCGTGGGCTGAAGGATCTCGACCCCCGCCGCTACCGCGACCTCTTTCACAGGAGGCGACTGGATCCGCCGCCGGTGCCCAGGCCGGTCCGGCTGCGTGACGACACCGACCAGGTCGATGGCGCCCTGCTGCCGAAGGTCGACGAGCGCCTCGAGGCTCGGCACCGCGAACGCGGGCGTGCCTAGGAAGATGAGTCGCTCTATGCGGTGACCTCTTCGGTCTCGTCAGGGTCGACGGGTCGCAGGTCCTCGCGTGACCGCAGATGCGAGACGTAGAGCGTCCCCGAGAGGTGATCGGTCTCGTGCAGCATCACCTGAGCACCCACCTCGTCGCCCTCGAGGGTGAAGCGGTGCCCTGCTATGTCGTTAGCCACGAGGCGCGCGACCAGCGGTCGTTCGAGCATCCCGTAGAAGCCGCGGACGGAGAGGCAGCCCTCGCTCGTCTCTTCCACCTCCGTGCTCGTCCACTCGATGCGCGGGTCCACGGCCACGATCCCGCCCTCGTCGACATCCATGATCGCGATCCGCAGCGGCACGCCGATCTGCGGCGCGGCGATCCCGATGCCCCGAGCCGCCACCATGGACGCGAACATCGTCTGAACGAGCCCCTCGAGCTCCGCCCGCGGCAGGGTCGGCTTCTTGGCGGTCGCGTGCAGCACCGGATCGCCGATCTGCCGGATGTCGACGGCGTGCCGCCGGACGAAGTCCTCTTCGGACCACTTCGCGCGCCGCCCCGGATCGATGCGCCACGGCTTCCCCTTGAGCACGCGCAGCCGCGGCTCGGTGCGTTCCTGCTCTTCTGGTGCGCTTGCCTCCTCGCTCACGTACACAAGCCTATGGGCCTCAGCCGAGCAAGGTCATCGGGTCCACGTCGACGGTCCACTGCGGCCCGAGCTCGACACGGTCGAGCACCGCCTCGGGGCTGGCGCCCCTCAGCACGATCTGCGCGCGGTGGCTCCCTGCCTGTTTCGCGGCGAACGCCGGTGCGGGACCGAGCACCTCGGCGTCCGCGCCGGCTGTCTCGCGGAGAGCGCGCGCCAGCTCCGCCGCCCTCCGCTTCACGGTCTCCTCTTTCTTCGCCGAGGTTTGGAGCAGCACCAGCTTCCCGAACGGGGGGTGACCGAAGCGGCGGCGCGCCTCGAGCTCGGCATCGGCGAAGGTCGCGTAGTCGTGTCGCGCGGCAGCTCGGATGGCGTAGTGATCCGGCAGATACGTCTGGAGGATCCCGCGGCCGCCGCTGGGTCCGCGTCCCGACCGGCCCAGCACCTGGGTGAGCAGCTGGAACGTGCGCTCCGATGCCGTGTGGTCCGGCAGGTTGAGGACGGTGTCGGCGTTGACCACGCCGACGAGGGTCACGCCGGGAAGGTCGAAGCCCTTCGCCACCATCTGGGTGCCCACGATCACCTGGGCCTTCCCCGAGCGCATGAGCTCGTAGGCGGCCGCGTGCGCGCCTTTACGCCGGACGGCGTCGCGGTCCAGGCGGACGACGCGGGCGCCGGGAACGGCGGAACGGACGTCGTCCTCCACGCGCTGCGTCCCGACCCCTAGATGGCGGATGCGCTTGCTCGCGCACTTCGGGCAGATCTCGGGCGCACGCGGCTCCTGCCGACCGCAGCGGTGACAGATGAGCAGGCCGTTGCTCCCGCCAGGACCCGCCGCGTGCCAGGCGAACGGGATGTCGCAGGCCGGACACGCCGCCACGTATCCGCAGTCGCGGCACAGCACCACGGTCGCGTAGCCGCGCCGGTTGAGGTAGAGGATCGCCTGCTCCCCCTTCTCCACCGCACGCGTGAGCGCGATCCGGAGGGCACGGGAGAGCGTGCCGCGCTCTCCCGCCTTCAGCTCGAGCCGCAGGTCCACGATCGTCGTGACCGGCAGCGGCAGCTCCTGCACGCGCTCCGGCATCTCGAGCAGCACGAGCTCACCCGATGTGGCCGCGTGATACGTGGTCACGCGCGGCGTGGCACTCCCGAGCACGACGCTGGCTCCGCTGATCCGCCCCAGGGCCAGCGCCGCGTCGACCGCGTGGTAGCGCGGGGCGCTCTCCTGCTTGTACGAGGGCTCCTGCTCCTCATCGACCACGATCAGCCCTGGACGCGAGAGCGGCGCGAAGAGGGCGGAACGCGAACCGATGACCACGTCGGCCGTGCCGTCGAGGACGCGGCGCCACTCGTCGTAGCGCTCCCCTTGTGAGAGCGCGCTGTGCAGGAGCCCCACCCGCTCGCCGAACCGCGCCACGAAGCGCGCGACGACCTGAGTGGTCAGCGCGATCTCGGGCACCAGCACGATGACCCCGCGCCCGCGCTCGAGCGCGGCGGACGCGGCGCGCAGGTACACCTCGGTCTTGCCGCTCGCGGTGATGCCGTGAAGCAGGAACGCCGTCCCGCCCGAGTCCAGCGACGCCACGACCCTCCCCAGGGCCTTGTCCTGCGCCGCGGTGAGCGTCGCGTCGCGTACCGCGTCCGCCTCGGTGAGCGCGAGCTC
>CAZTAI010000192.1:0-3457 GCA_964611555.1 uncultured Chloroflexota bacterium
TTTGGCGTGAGCATACGTCGTGCTACGATGTATGCCGATGCCCCGGAAACACTTCTCCATGCGGCTCTCGGACGAGGACCGCGCCCGGCTCGCCGAGCGGGCGAATGACACGCAGGTGAGCGAGAGCGACCTGGCGCGCCGCTACGTGAGCGAGGGACTCCGGCGCGATCTGCACCCGATGATCACGAGCCGACCCGGCCGCGTCGGCGGTCGACCGGCGCTCGCCAGCCGTCCGCGACTGGAGGTCGCGGTGATCGTCGGGACCTGGATCGACAACGACCGGAACGTTGACGCGGCCGCGCGGTACCACGGGATCTCGGTCGCGGACGTCCAGAGCGCTCTCGCGTACTACGCCGACTTCCCTGACGAGATCGACGGGGTCATCGAGCGGAAACGCAGGTCCGCTGAGCGGTACGAGCGAGTGTCCGGCATCGCGGCGCCCGGCCCTCGGTGAGGCTGCTCCTCGACGAGATGTATCCGTCGAGGCTGGCCCTGGAGCTCCGGCGTCGCGGCCACGACGTGGCGGCCATCGATGAGCGACCCGACCTCAGGGAGACGGATGACGAGCCCCTTCTGCTGATCGCCACGACCGAGCGGCGCGCGCTGGTCACCGAGAACGTCGCGGACTTCCCGGACATCGTGACCTCGCTAGCGGAGGAGCGGCGGTCCCACGGCGGCGTGCTGCTGGTCTCGTCCCGGGCCTTCCCGCGTACGGAGGACGGCCCCGGGCTGTTGGTGCGGGCGCTGGACGCCTACCTCACCGAGCGTCCGGGAGACGACGAGCTGCGCGACCGGATGGAGTGGCTCATCAGGGCGTAAGCGCGAAGATGCGGCTAAGCAGGTCTACGCCCTCGGAGATGACCTCGGTGGCGTGGCCATCGTTGAACACGCGCACGAGCTGCAAGCGATCCAACCAGCGAGCGCCTGCCTCGGTGGTAAGCGGGCCGATGCGCTTTCGCAGGTAGTCGAGCGCCTGGACCTCGGTGTCGAAGTCGTTGAGCAGCGCGCGCTCGTAGCGGTCCCAGATCTCGTAGCCCATGCGTCTACCTGCCTTCTCCACGCGATCCTAGGCGGACCGGCACGACGCGCACCACCCAGGAGAGCAGATCATCCGCGGAGGCGTAGATGTTGTGGTGGCCGGCGCGACGGCCTTGCCGCTCGGCGACGGACCTCGCGGCGCGGTGGCGGCACGCCGCGTAGCGCTATCCGCCATCGCGTGACGCGCAAGTCCGAGACGAAGAACGTCGAGCGTGGCCGGCAGCCTCTCGGGGCGGTTCTATCGCGTTGTTCGTTCTCCTACACCAACGCTGACCGACTTCTACTCCCCGGAGCGCCAAGGCCGAAAGGTGAGCCTTATGGCGACATCGGATCTGCTCCGCTCGCTCCGTTCCGTAAGCGTGTGGGACACGCTTGGCGGAGCTGCCCGTGTCGCCCGCGACTATCCAAAGCTCGGCAGGTACGTCGCGGTGATCGAGCTCCCGCCCGATGTGACCGCCATCCGTTTCGGAGCGCCCGGCCACTGGGACATCGAGGCTGAGCCGGACGAGCTCCTCAGAGCGGTAGTGGAAGTGGTGCCGATCGCTACAGTGGAGCGCGGGTGACATACGAGATCTGGGATACGGACAGCCGGAACGTCCTCGCACACCGCGAGACGCTGGAGGACGTCGTCACATTCCTGCGACGCCAGCTTCAGGAGCTCGGCGATCACTGGATCGACGGCATCACGGTCCTCGACGTGAGCGCGGACGGTCGCACGCGCACGGTCGTTGCGGAGGACCGGGCCATCCTGGATCTGCTACGGGTGCCTGCCGCCAGCAGGTAGAGCGATCCCCTCGCTAGCGCTGCTCCGCGGCACGCGCACTGCACCCGTCCGCGCATGACCACCCCCCAGATCCCCTCCGGCGCCGGCCGGTACGCCCGGCCGTTCGGCCTCGCGCTGGTCGCCTGGGGGCTCCTCGGCCTCGTGCTCATCTGGCTCGTCGCGGCGACGGCCGAGCCCGCGCTCTCGAGCGCGGATGCCCTCGGCGAGCGAGAGACCGCGGTCGAGCTCCGGACCGCACTCGACACCACCGTCGCTTCGTTAAGCGGCGTCGGCACGAGCGTTCTCGAGGGCCGCCGCGCCGCCGAGGACGCCAGCACCGCGGTGCGCGAGATCGCCACGACCACCGATCAGTTGGCCGAGGCCATGTCGCTCAGCATCTTCGGCGCGCAGCCGTTCCTGTCCATCGCCCAGGGCTTCGAACGTCAGACCACGTCGCTCGAGCAGCTCGCTCGCGACCTGGACGCGCTCACGACCGCGCTCCGGCGGAACGAGACCGACGTCGCCGCGCTCGAAGCGAGCGCTCTCGTCCTCCGGGACCGCGTGGACCGGATCGTGCCGGCGTCGTCCGTCCCCGCCTCGACGCTGCGCCCGCTCCTCTACGCGCTCCTCGGGTGGCTGGCTCTAGCGGCGGTCGGGGCGATCGGGACCGGCGTGTGGCTGGTGCGCTCGGCACCGCTGACCGCGGCGCATCGGCGCCACGCCGCGTAGCTCTACAGCCAGAGCTCGCGGTCAGCGAGCGCGTCGTCCGCTGGCAGCTGTGCCAGTAGCCCCGCGAGCGCCTCGATGCGCGCGCCGACGTACTCCTGCCCATGCCGGAAGCGCCGTCTGTTCACCAGGACCAGACCACGATGGTGCTCCTCGTTCAAGAGGCGCTCGTTCGTCAAGGTCCGGAAGTCGGCGACGTCGTAAGTCACCACGGCACGGCGCTCGTCGTGCGCGTGCGCCAGCAGCAGGTCATCGGCCACACCCAGGAGCTCTTCGTTCTCCGTGACGGCGATGACGTCGAAGCCGCGGCTTCGCAGCTCTGCCGCGACCGCCTTATCGACGTGCTCGTCGAGCAGGAGGCGCACCCGCTAGCGCTGGAACAGACTTTGTCGCTCGCGCCAGAGCCGCTCTTCGCGATCGGCGTATTCCTGCCGGCGCTCGATCTCCGCATCGACCTCCTCGCGGAACTCCGCGTAGTACGCGAGGACCCGATCGATCTCGCGCCGGTCGAGACTCAGGGAGTCCGCCGCCTCGTCAAGACCGGCGCTGTCCTGGACCGTCTCGATGACCGCGGCGACGGCGAGGCGCGGGCGACGCGCCAGCGAGGCGCGCCGTCCGGCGGCGCGGTCGATGAAGGCGATCCCCGGGTGACGGCGCATCCGGATGCCTTCTTCGACCAGGTCCTGCGCCAGGGTCCGCGCGGGCACCCCGATCCGGCCGGCCTCTTCCGAGAGGCGGCGGATGGTGGTCGGGTCGAGGCGCAGCGAGTACGGTTTCGCGGGCACGTAGCGCATCGTATCACGGCGCACTACGCCGGACCAGGCCAACGGACGCGCCCTCACTTCTCCGCGAGGATCACCTCGAGCCGCTTGATGAGGTCCGGCAGGTCATCCGTGACGGTCGCCGCGAGGATCGCGAGGTCCACGACGC
>CAZTAI010000193.1:0-3373 GCA_964611555.1 uncultured Chloroflexota bacterium
AACGGCCAGCCCGCGCCGGCGCCGTCGCTTACGGCGACGGCAGACGCGGCCGACGTTCGCGCGACGCCCGCGGTGCGCAAGCTCGCGTCGGAGCACGGTGTCGACCTCTCCATGATCCAGGGGAGCGGCCTCAACGGCCGCGTCTCGCGGAAGGATGTCGAGGACGCGGTCGCGCGCGGGACCTCCGCGCCACGCGCCGCGGCACCCGCGCCGTCCAAGTACGCGCCGATCGATGGCGATCGGCCGATCGCGCTCACCCAGATGCGTCGTGCCATCGCCGACAACATGGTCCGCGCCTGGGCTGCGCCGCACGCCCACGCGGTCATGGAGATCGACATGACCGCGCTCATGAAGTACCGCGACCAGGTCAAGGCGGACTTCGCGGCGCGCGAGGGCTTCGACCTCTCGCCGGCCGCCTTCATCCTCAAGGCCGCGGTCGAGGCTCTGCGGCAGGTCCCGTTCGTGAACAGCGGCTGGACCGACCAGGGGATCGTCATGCACGGCGCGATCAACGTTGGGTACGCGGTGGCCCTTGGAGATGATGGCCTGGTCGTCCCGGTGATCAAGAATGCCGACGGGAAGAGCCTTGCCGGCCTGATGCGCTCGATCCGCGATGTGGTCGACCGGGCCAAGACCAAGAAGCTGACGTTCGACGACTTCTCTGGCGGCACGTTCACTGTCAACAACACCGGTCCTCTCGGCACCGTGGTGTCGAGCCCCATCGTCCCGCCGGGCCAGGCCGCCATCATCTCCAGCGAGACCATCGCCAAGCGCGTGGTGGTGCTGGACGACGACTCGATCGCGATCCGCCAGCGAATGAACCTCGTGATCGGCTTCGACCACCGGGTCATCGACGGCGCTACCGCCGCTCGGTTCCTGCAGACGATGCGCGACTGGCTCCAGTCGGTGGGGCCGTCTGCGCCGATCTATTAGGTCGATGGCCGAGCTCGCGCCGATCAAGTTCGAGATGCCCGGCGAGGTCGAGCGGCCTCGCTCGCGTGGCCGCGCGGACGCGAACCGCGTGGTCCCGCTGGACCGAGCCCGCCCCGAGTGGCTCAAAGTGCGGCTGCCCATGGGCCCCCAGGTCGAACAGCTGCGGCGCCTGATGCGTTCGAAGTCCCTTCACACGGTCTGCGAGGAGGCGCACTGCCCGAACATGGCCGAGTGCTGGGGTGCCGGCACGGCGACGTTCATGATCCTGGGCGACACCTGCACGCGGTCGTGCGGGTTCTGCGCGGTGAAGACGGGACGACCCACGGAGCTGGATGAGGCCGAGCCCGCGCGCGTGGGCGAGGCGGTCGCGAGCATGTCGCTCGGGCACGCGGTCGTGACCAGCGTGAACCGCGACGAGCTCGCCGACGGTGGCGCTTCCATCTTCGCGGCCACGATCCGCGAGATCCGCCGCCGCTCGCCCGCGACCACGGTCGAGGTGCTGATCCCCGACTTCCGCGGCGTGGTGGAAGCGCTCGCGACCGTGCTCGCCGAGAAGCCGGAGATCCTGAACCACAACGTGGAGACGGTCCCGCGCCTCTACTCCCGTGTTCGGCCGCAGGCCGTCTACGAGCGATCCCTGGAGGTCCTCCGGCGCACCAAGGAGCTCGCTCCGGACCTGGTCTGCAAGAGCGGGATCATGGTCGGCCTGGGCGAGACGCCAGACGAGGTCCGCGCGACGATGCGCGACATCCGCGCGCAGGGGACGGACATCCTGACGGTCGGCCAATACCTGCGGCCGTCGCCAGTGCACCTCCCCATCGAGCGCTACTGGACGCCGGCCGAGTTCGAGGAGCTTCGCTCCGGCGGCATGGCGATGGGGTACGAGCACGTCGAGGCAGGGCCTCTCGTGCGCAGCTCGTACCACGCGGAGCGTCACGTCCGCGGCGGCGAGGCGGCGCGTGCCGGCTGATCTAGTCGCGACGTGGCTGGACCGAGTCGGGTACGTCGAGGGCTGGCGTCTTCAGGAGGCGGTCGCGACGCGCGTGCGCAGCGGAGGTCCCGCCCGGCTGCTCCTCCTCGAGCACGACCCCGTGTACACGATCGGCCGCCGCGGCACGACGGCGAACCTGCTGGCATCCCCGGCCGAGCTGCGCGCGCGCGGCGCGAGCGCCTACCGCGTCGACCGCGGCGGCGACATCACGTATCACGGCCCCGGCCAGCTGGTCGGCTACCCGATCGTGGGACTGGGTGAAGCACCCGACTTGGTCGGGTACGTGCGCGCGCTCGAGGACGCCCTCATGGACACGCTCGCGTCGTATGGCGTCGAGGGTCGCCAGGAGGGGCGCAAGACCGGCGTCTGGGTGGACCTCGCCCCGGGTCGTCCCGCGAAGATCGCCGCGATCGGGGTGCGCGTGTCCCGCGGTGTGAGCACCCACGGGTTCGCGCTGAACGTCTCGACCGACCTGTCAGCGTTCACGCGCATGATCCCCTGCGGCTTCGTCCACGAGGTCGCGTCGCTCGAACGCCTGGGTGTCCGTGCTTCGGTACCCGAGGTGGGGGAGCGGATGGCGCGCTCGCTGGCGGCGCGCCTGGGCCGCACCCTCCGCTGGGACGCGGTCTCGCCCGCGCGCGACGAGGAGATCCCGCTCGACGCTCCGGTCCGCGGCGCCCAGGACGTCCTCCTGGAGGCCATCGCCTCCTGAGGCATTCCCGCGTCCTGATGTAGTCAATGCTCCTCATCCGCGAGATCCCCGCGACCGAGCTCACCGTTGCGACGCGGATCCTGGCGCACCTGGGCGCGCTCGCCGGCGGCGGGCGGGTGGCACTCCGCGTCGGCAGCGACGTCGTCTACCTGGCCGGGCGGGGCGTGGTCACCGAGGTCATGACGCCATACGACGTCGCCGCGGTCCGTTTCGGCGACGGGGCGGTCCTGGCGGGCGAGGCGCCCGAGGACACCGGCCGGTACCTGGAAGCACTGCGGGCCTCCGCGGGCGCAGCGGTCGCCGCTGCGGCGACGGACGGGACCGTCGCGGTGGCTCCGGCCCTGGCGCCGCTCGTCGAGCGGTTAACGGATCTGGGCTGGGAGGACGCTCTGGAACGCACACGTGGCTTGGGGGGCCTGGTCGGGGCATATCCTGCCGAGGTGTCGGAGTGAGAGCGACAGGCCGGTACTACCAAGTGGTACGGATCGCTCATCGGGTGCTAAGAGCGGCCGGCGATCATTACGCCTCGATGGTCGGTGACATCTTCCGAAGCTTCGGAAAGAAACGTGGCGATCCGATCGAGCAGCTCGACCGGGATGCGCTCTACGCACGCGTAGGCCCGCCGCCGGAGCCTCCCAAGGGGGTCGCCGAAGTGGGTCCTTACCTCCGCCCGGACGGACCACGGCCTGCGCAGCCGCGCACGTGGCGCAACGGCTCGGAGGGGCCCGGCCGCTAGC
>CAZTAI010000194.1:0-3345 GCA_964611555.1 uncultured Chloroflexota bacterium
GGAGCATGCCGCCCTGCTTCTCCATCATGTCGAACACCGTGACCGCGTGACCCTTGAGCGCCGCGTAGTACGCGCAGGTCAGCCCCGCCGGCCCCGCGCCGACCACGGCGACGCGCTTGCCGGTCGCGGTCTCCTGCGGGAACGGCGTCGGCGCCTGCTCCATCTCGAGCGACAGCTCGCCGCCGTACCCGTGGCACTGGCGGATCGCGATCTCTTCTTCCACCAGGCCGCGCCGGCAGACCTCCTGGCAAGGCGCCGGGCACACCAGCCCCAGCGCGTACGGGAACGGCAGCACTTCCTTGACGAGCCGCGCGGCCTCGACGTGCTGGCCCTTGGCCATGAGCTCGAGGTAGCCGGGGATGTCGATGTGCGTCGGGCAGCCGACCTGACATGGCGGCATGCAGTAGGCGTTGTGGTCCGAGAGGATGTACTCGAGGTTCTGCTTGCGCATCTCGAAGAGCCCGTCGCTCTTCGCGGTGACCTTCATCCCCGGCTCGACCGCGACGTGGCACGAGGGCATCGGCCGGTCGAACCCCTCGATGTCGACCAGGCACATGCGGCAGGCCGCCGCCGGCGCGAGCTTCTCGTCGTCGCAGAGCGTCGGCACGTTCATCCCGGCGCGCTGCGCCGCGCGGAGGATGGCCTCGCCGACGACGGCGGTGACCTCCTGCCCGTCTATCTCGATGGAGCAGGTCGGCTGTCCGGACGGGATCTCGCCGTGATGCGAGACGGTCGGGATCTGCGACTCGGCGGGCTGCGTGTACCGCTCGAGGAGACTCACTCGTTCACCTTAGCGATCACGGCTGCGTCATCGTTTCGTAGCGGCGCGTGCGCGCCGGCGTGCAAGTGCCCGTCGGGCATGTCCGATCCTGGATGTGTGCGCGGTAGTCGTCTGCGAACTCGTTCATCGTCGTGCGCAGGATCGACGCGCTGGTGATGCCGAAGCCGCAGAGCGAGAAGTCCGCGAGGTGATCGCCGAGCTCGGCAAGCCACGGCAGGTCGTCATCGCGTCCGACGTTCGAGTAGATGCCCTCGAGGATCCCGCCGACTCGCTTGGTGCCGACGCGGCAGGGCACGCAGAGCGCGCACGTCTCCTTCGAGAGGTACGCGAAGAGTCGGGCGGCCTCGTTCACGATGCAGGTCCCCTCCGGGATGACCCGGATCTGCCCGGAGCCCACGTGCGTGCCAAGCGCCTTCAGGTCCTCGTAGTCCAGGCGTGCGTCGACTCGGGACGCGTTCAGAAGCCCACCCGTTGGGCCGCCGACGTGAATGGCCTTGAGGGTTCCCGTCACGCCACCCGCGACCTGGATGATCTCACCCAGGGTGCTGCCGAAGTTGACCTCGTAGACGCCGGGCTGACCCACCGCGCCGGTCACCGAGACGAGCTTCGTCCCGCGCGACGCGCTGGTGCCGGCGATGCGGAAGGCCTCCGGTCCGTCGCGGACGATCAGCGGAAGCGGCGCGAGCGTCTCGGCGCACGAAACGAGCGTCGGCCGCAGGCGCAGGCCCTGCTCCGCGGGGAAGGGCGGCCGCTGCCGGGCCATGGCGCGCCGCGATTCGAGGACCGCGAGCATCGCGCTCTCCTCGCCCCCCATGAACCCGCCGGGACCGATCGCGATCTCGATGCTGACGCCCGCCTTCGCAAGCTCGTCCGCTCTGCGGGCGATGGCTCCCTCCGCGGACGTGCGCGCCTCCGCCGCCTCCGGATGCATGTAGAGGTAGGTCTGCGCGGCGCCCACCGTGCGCGCCGCGATGGCGATCCCGTCGATCACGAGCTCGGGCCGGCGCTCGAGCAGCGTGCGCGACAGCGGGCTGTCGGGATCCGCGTCGTAAGCGTTGGCTACAACGAAGGCCTGGCCGCCTGCGGCCGCGGCTCGCACGGCCCTGAGCTTGTCGGCGAGCGGGAACCCAGCGCCGCCACGCCCGCGCACCCGCGCCCGCTCGACGACGGCGATGACCTCGTCTGGACCCATTGCGCGCGCTCGCTCGATGGCGCCTTCCGTCTCCGCTTCGAGGAGACGGAAGGAGGTGCTTACCGGCATCAGGCGTGAGTCCGCGCGAAGGCGGACTCCATCGGGTGATGCGCCTCCTGCTCGTGCAGCGTGTCGTGCGCCGGCGGCGGCGAGACCTCGGGCCACGCGCCCGCGATGCCGAGGTTGCCGGTGTACTTCCGGCCGCCTCGCGGGACCGCCGTCCCCTGCCCCTCCGGCGCGCCTCGGAAGTTCGGGAGGAGCGACGCGGTCGTGTAGATGCTCGCCATTGCCATGTCGAACTCGACGGAGATGAGCTCCGCCGCGGTCCAGGGCAGGTAGCCGTAGGCCTCGTGGGTCGCGTAGAGGACCCGGTGAAGCCGGTCGGCGGTCCGCGGCGTTCCACTGAGGATGCGGCGCACCGGCGCGAGGTCGAGCCCGGTCTCCTCCTCCGCCGGGATGGTCGTGACCGAGGTGGAGAGCGGCCGCCGCGCGCCGTAGGGCGCCGCCGCGATCATCCGGATGCGGTAGTAGGACGCGCGCGGCGCGATCGGCGGCCGCTTCCGGAACCCGCCGCGGAACTTGTAGGAGATCGAGATCGCGCGAGGCGGGCAGGCCTTCTCGCACATCAGGCACGACTCGCACTTGAAGATGTCCGTCTCGGGCTCGAGCAGGAGCGCGATGAGGCCGCGGCTGCGCTCGGGCAGCTCCCGCTTCTCGTACGGGTACTTGCGCGTGACCGGCCGCGGCCGGATGAGATGGTCGAGCGTGCGCAGCATGCCGCGGACGAGTCCCAGCACCTAGCGGTCGACCTCCCCCAGGACGAAGTCGATGGATCCGAGGATGGCCACGAGGTCGGCGACGAGGCGGCCGCGCATGAGCCACGGCACCACCTGCAGGTTGATGAAGGAGGGGCCGCGCATCTTCGCGCGGAACGGGTTGGGATTCGAGCCGCCAGCGCTGATCATGTAGAAGCCGACCTCGCCCTTGGCGCCCTCGACCGTGTAGTAGGCCTCGCCGCGCGGGCACTTCCAGACGTGACCGAGCCTTGCCCGGATCGGCCCGCCGGGGAGCTTGTCGATGCACTCGCGGATGAGCGCGATCGCGAGCTTCATCTCGTCGATCCGCACGAGATACCGGGCGAATGCGTCGCCCTCCGTACGGAGCGCTGGCTTCAATGTCTTCAGCTCGGGGTAGATCGAGTACGGCCGGTCACGCCGGAGGTCGAAGTCGATCCCAGAGGCGCGCGCCATCGGGCCGGTGATGCCGTACTGGAGCGCGATGTCCTTCGGGATCACACCGACGCCGACGAGGCGCTCCAGGAAGATCTCGTTCCCCTCGAGCAGCTCGCGGTAGTCCTGGTCGATGTTCTTCT
>CAZTAI010000195.1:0-3333 GCA_964611555.1 uncultured Chloroflexota bacterium
CGTCGCTAGTGGGTGCCACGCACGCGCCGCGGGCCTTCCGCCTCGGCGCCCTTCGGCTGCGCGAAGATCATGCGGCCGCCCACGGTCTGAAGGACGCGCATGACGGTGACCGTGAGGTCGGTCCCGATGTGGCGGCCGCCGTTCTCGACGACGATCATCGTGCCGTCCTCGAGGTAGCCCACGCCCTGTTGCGCCTCCTTGCCCTCCTGCATCATGCGAACGGTGATCTCCTCGCCGGGAAGGACGACAGGGCGGACCGCCTTGGCGAGGTCGTTCATGTTGAGGACCTGCACGCCCTGCAGCTCCGCCACGCGGTTGAGGCCGTAGTCGTTCGTCATGATCGCCGTCCCGAGGGACCGCGCAAGCGAGATCAGCTTCGAGTCGGCGCCCTGCTCGTTCAGCGGATCGGCGTCGATCACCTCGATCCGCACGGTCGTCTCGCGCTGCATGCGCTGGAGCATCTCGAGCCCGCGGCGCCCGCGCTCGCGGCGCGAGGTGTCGCTCGAGTCCGCGAAGAGCTGCAGCTCCGCGAGGATGAAGCGCGGGACGATCAGCGTGCCGCGGATGAATCCGGCCTTCGCGACGTCGGCAACGCGCCCGTCAATGATCACCGAGGTGTCCAGCAGCACGCGCTGGGCGTCGCGCGCGCGTCCGGAACGCAGGTCGCGGGCGGCCGCGGCCAGATCGGTGCGGCGCAGTGTCCCCGCCGCCGCTCCGGTGAGACCGAGCAGCATGGCGACGACGAGCGGCGAGTAGCGGCCTAGGTCCCCTGGAAGTAGCGCGAGTGGGATCGCGAGGAGCAGTCCGAGCAGGAGCCCGAACCCGGCGCCGAGCGATCCGCCGACCAGGTCGCCGAAGGACGCCTCGCGGATGCGGCGCGCGATGGCTCGGCCCGGGAGGATCGTGGCGTAAGGAGAACCGAGCCAGCCGAGGATCCCGCAAGCGACCGCGAGGAGAACGACGACCGTGAGTTGATCGCGCCCCGGCGTGACCTGTCCGAATTGGAGCAGCTCCGCGCCGAGTGAGAAGCCGAAGAAGAAGCCGAAGAGTGCACCGCCGATGCGGACGAATGTGCTGAGCATGAGCCGACTACCTCCTTTCTATATAGGTGCCCGGAGCGCCTGGCCCGACCGATGAAGCCCTGGCCGCCGACCGAAGCGCGCCGGAAATGGATGAACATGGCGCGAGAGTAACGCTTGAGCGCTTGGCGGACACCCTTCGCTAGGTGTCGATGACCCCCGAACGGGCGATGGCCTCGCGCAGGTCCTTGACCGGCACGACCTCGAGTGAGGTGCCGTTGAGGTCGCGGGCGCTCGCCGCCGGCACGATGGCGCGCTCGAATCCGAGGCGCTCGGCTTCACGGAGGCGCGCGGCCAGTCGCTGCACCCGGCGGACCTCCCCGCCCAGGCCGAGCTCGCCGAGGAACACCGCGCGTGGATCGGCGGGACGGTCGCGGAGCGCGGAGGCCATCGCGACGGCGAGGCCGAGGTCGGTGGCCGGCTCGCGCACCCGCAGGCCGCCGACGAGGTTCACGTACACGTCGTGCTGCCCCAGCGACATGCCGGCGCGCTTCGCGAGCACCGCGAGCAGCAGCACGACGCGCTGCAGGTCGGCGCCGTTCGCGGTCCGGCGCGGCAGGCCGAAGCTCGTCGCGGTGACGAGGGCCTGCACCTCCACCAGGAGTGGGCGCGTGCCCTCGAGGGTGGGCACGACCACGCTCCCCGAGACACCGCGACCGCGCTCCTCGAGGAACACGCCAGAGGGATCGGCTACCTCGCGGAGACCCGCGTCGCTCATCTCGAAGACCCCGACCTCATCCGTCGAGCCGAAGCGGTTCTTGGTCGCACGCAGGATGCGGAAGGAGTGAAAGCGCTCGCCCTCCAGATAGAGGACGGCGTCCACGATGTGCTCGAGCACGCGCGGTCCCGCGACCGCTCCCTCCTTGGTCACGTGGCCGATCAGGAAGATGGGCACGTCGTCACCCTTGGCGACCTCGAGCAGGCGCGCCGCGCACTCGCGAAGCTGCGAGACGCCGCCGGCCGCGGAGCCGATGGCGTCCGAGCTCATGGTCTGGATCGAGTCGATGACCACGAGGGCGGGCCGCGTCTCGCGGATCGTCTCCATCACGGTCGCAAGATCGGTCTCAGCGAGGAGCGAGATGCCGGCGCCGTCGATGCCGAAGCGGTTGGCTCGCATCTTCACCTGCCCGGCCGACTCCTCGCCCGACACGTACAGGACGGTCCCCCGCTCGCGGAGGCCGCCAGACACCTGCATCAGCAGGCTGCTCTTGCCGATCCCGGGATCGCCGCCAAGCAGGACGAGCGAGCCGCGCACGATCCCGCCGCCCAGGACCCGGTCGAACTCGGCGATCCCGGTCGGGATGCGGTCATCGCCGGAGCTCTCCACCTGGTCGAGCGGGACGGCCGGGCGCGGTGGCCGCGCCGCGATATCGCGGCCCTTCGGCGCCGCGACGACGCGCTCCTCTACATAGGTGTTCCAGCCGTCGCACACCGGGCAGCGTCCGACCCACTTTGGGGACTGCGTGCCGCACTGCTGGCAGACGAAGGCGGTCTTCGCCTTGGCGGGGGGCATCGCGTCCAGTATCGGCGAGCCCTGAATGGTCAGCGGATCCTGGTCATCGCCTCGAAGCGCCCAAGCCGAACGGCTACGCGCTTCCGGAGCGTCCCTAGGTGCCGACGGGCTCCGGCACGCGGGTCTCGGCCTTGGTGATCTCGAGCTTTCCGTCCTTGGCGTCCACCAGGACTGCGTCGCCGGGCTTGAACTGGCCCTGGAGCAGCATCTCCGATAGCTGGTCTTCGATCTGGTTCTGGATGGTGCGGCCCAGCGGGCGCGCGCCGAAGTTGGAGTCGTAGCCGACCTTCGCGATCTCGTCCTTGGCCGCGTCCGTGATCTCGATCGTGATCTCCTGCGACGCCAGGGACTTGCGAACACGCACGAGCTCGAGATCCACGATGAGGCGGATCTCCTCCTTGTTAAGGGGCTGGAAGACGACTGTCGCGTCGATGCGGTTCAGGAACTCCGGCCGGAAGAAGCGCTTCATCTCCTCCGTGACCCGCTCCTTCATGCGCTCGTAGGCGGCCTGGATGTCAGCGTCTTCGCCGATGCCGTGCTGCCGGAAGCCGAGCGCGGCCTCACTCTTCAGCATCTTCTGGGCGAGGTTGCTGGTCATGATCAGGATCGTGTTCCGGAAGTCCACGACGCGGCCCTTCGCGTCGGTCAGCCGGCCCTCGTCGAAGATCTGCAGGAGGATGTTGAACACCTCGGGGTGCGCCTTCTCGATCTCGTCGAGCAGGATCACGCAGTACGACTTGC
>CAZTAI010000196.1:0-3323 GCA_964611555.1 uncultured Chloroflexota bacterium
GCCCGAGCGCGTGCTCGAGCTCGAGGCCTGGGGCGCGATGTTCGACCGGACCGACGACGGCCTGATCCTCCAGCGCGACTTCGGCGGCCACCGCTACGCGCGCCTCGCGCACGTCGGCGACCGGACCGGGCTCGAGATGATCCGCACGCTCCAGCAGAAGGCCGTCGAGCTGGGCATCGAGGTCCTGATGGAGTGCACCATCCAGCGCCTCCTGGTGAGCGACGGGCGCGTCGCGGGCTGCATCGGCTACTGGCGCAAGAGCGGGGAGCTCGTGACGCTGCGCGCGAAGGCCGTGGTCCTCGCGACCGGGGGCGCCGGCAAGGCCTGGCGCATCACGTCGAACTCGTGGGAGTACACGGGCGACGGCATGGGCATGGCCCTCGACGCCGGCGCCGACCTCATCGACATGGAGTTCGTCCAGTTCCATCCGACGGGCATGGTCTGGCCGCCCAGCGTGCGCGGGATCTTGGTGACCGAGGGCGTGCGCGGCGACGGCGGCACGCTCCGCAACAGCAGCGGCGAACGGTTCATGTTCCGGTACGTCCCCGACTTCTTCCGCGCCGACACCGCGGATACCGAGGCCGAGGCCGACGCCTGGTACGACGACAAGAAGAACCGGCGCACGCCGGACCTCCTGCCGCGGGACGAGGTGGCGCGCGCCATCCACGCCGAGGTGAAGGCGGGCCGGGGGAGCCCGCATGGGGGCGTGTTCCTCGACATCGCCACGCGCCGGCCGGCGGACTACATCAAGAAGCGGCTGCCCTCGATGTACCACCAGTTCAAGGAGCTGGCCGACATCGACATCACCGCCGAGGCGATGGAGGTCGGCCCGACCTGCCACTACTTCATGGGCGGCATCCGCGTCGATGCGGACACGACGGCCACCACGGTCGAGGGCCTGTACGCCGCGGGCGAGGTCGCCGCGGGGCTGCACGGAGCGAATCGTCTGGGCGGCAACTCGCTCTCCGACCTGCTCGTCTTCGGCCGGCGCGCCGGCCTGTATGCCGCCGAGTTCGCGAAGAAGCGCCGCGGCCAGCCGGCGACCGACCGCCGCGCCGTGGAGAGCGAGACGCGCCGGCTGACCGAGCCGCTGGAGCGAAAAGATGGCGAGGACGCGTACGCGATCCACTCCGACCTTCAGGAGATCATGCAGACGCTGGTCGGGATCATCCGCACGCAGGACGATCTCGACGAAGCGCTTGTGCGGCTCGCCGCGCTCCGGGAGCGCCAGTCGCGTGTCGCGGTGTGGGGAAGCCGCAAGTTCAATCCGGGGTGGAACCTCGCGCTCGACCTCGAGGCGATGCTCGCGGTGTCGGAGGCGGTGACGCGCGCCGCCGCGATGCGCCGCGAGAGCCGCGGCGGCCACACCCGAGACGACTTCCCGAAGCCCGACCCCGAGTGGGCCACGAAGAACGTGGTCGTCCGCAAGCGCGACGGACGGCTCGACCTCACCACCGAGCCGATCCCGGTCATGCCGGACGATCTCAAGGAGCTCGTCGGCGAGCAAGCCAAGCCCGCCGCCGAGACGACCGCGATGGAGGCCACCGTGCCCGCGGGCCGCGCGGTCGGCAGCGGGAACGCGCCATGACCAAGCCGGACAAGACCAGCGGCGCGGGGCGCGACGTCAGCGTCCGGGTCTGGCGGGGCGAGGACCGCGCCACCGGTGGGTTCGTGCAGTACGACGTCCCGGCCGACCCGGGCATGGTCGTGCTGGACGTGCTCTTCCGCGTGCAGGCTCTGCGCGCGCCAGACCTCGGCGTGCGCTGGAACTGCAAGGCCGGCAAGTGCGGCTCCTGCAGCGCGGAGATCAACGGCCACCCGAAGCTCATGTGCATGACGCGCGTGTCGAGCCTCCCGGAGGGCGAGCCCATCACGATCGCGCCGATGGCCACCTTCCCGATCATCAAGGACCTCGTCACCGACGTGTCCTTCAACTACGAGAAGGCCAAGACCATCCCGGCCTTCCGGCCGGCGCCGCCGCTCGCGGACGGCACGCGGCGCATGTACCGGCAGGAGGTCGAGCGCGTCCAGGAGTTCCGCAAGTGCATCGAGTGCTTCATGTGCCAGAACGTCTGCCACGTCATCCGAGACCACGAGGAGAACAAGGAGTCGTTCTCGGGGCCGCGCTTCTTCATCCGCCTGGCGGAGCTCGAGATGCACCCGCTCGACACGAACGACCGCGTGGAGCTGGCACGCGCGAAGCACGGCCTCGGCTTCTGCAACATCACCAAGTGCTGCACCGAGGTCTGCCCCGAGTCCATCAAGATCACCGACAACGCGATCATCCCGCTCAAGGAGCGCGTCGTGACCGAGTTCTATGACCCGCTCGCCTGGGCCAAGCGCAGGCTCTTCGGGCAGCGGGACACGCGGATCGGCGAGAAGGAGCCGGCGGCCCCGTCGGACCGCTGAGCGCTCGCACTGCCTTCACGCTCGTCGCCGGGGCGATCCTCGCTCTCTTCCTCTTCGTCGTCGTCGTACAGCCCGCGGTGGACCGCGGGGGCTGGGGCGAGCTGGTGCTGGTGGGCGTGGCCTTCGTGCTGATCCTGGGCGTGGAGCGGTGGCTCCGGACGCGCTGACCCGGCCGGAAGTGGCGTCCACCACTCCGCTGGAGTACACAGGGTCGCCATGCCGACGCTTGCCGAGCTCCGAACCGAGCGCATCCGTCTCTGCCGGCTGACCTCTGAGCGCGCGCTCGGGAGCATCGACGAGGCCGAGGCGTTCCTCCAGGACCGCCGGCTGCTGACGCTCGTCGCCGACTCGTCCCTGCCCAGCCTGTTCGGGGCGACGCACGAGGAGGCCTACGCGCCGGGCAAAGCGGGGTTCGGATCGTGGCCCAAGACGAAGTGGCGCTGGGGCGGCGAGCTCGCCGGGCGCCCCGGTGTGTTCACGCCCAAGGTGCACAAGGGCAAGCTCCTGTTCCTCTCACGTGAGGCCGCGACGATCGCGGATCCGCTGTGCCGCGAGTCATTGGCGCGCGCCGCCGATGGCGAGCTCGGACCCGACGCCGCGGCCGTGGTGCGTCACCTCGCCGTCGCCGGCCCCACGACCGTGGACGATCTCAAGACCGAGCTCGGTCTCGAGGCTCGGACGCTGCGCTCCGCGCGAGAGAAGCTGGAGGCGTCGGGCGCGGTCGTCGCGAAGGAGACGCTGGTGCCGGTCGCGCTCGAGCCGGGGCACCGCCACTCGAGCACGCTCGCGCGCTGGGATCAGGTGTTCACGGCGCGCCGCAAGGCATCGGCGGCGGCGTCGCTCGAGGACCTGGTGGTGCTCGGCGTGCGCGCGACGGTCGTGACGCACCAGGAGGAGATCAAGACCTGGTTCAG
>CAZTAI010000197.1:0-3316 GCA_964611555.1 uncultured Chloroflexota bacterium
TGATCTTCGTGACGGGCCTCCTGCTCGCGATCTTCGTCTTCCCCGACGGATGGGAAGTCCCGGTCATCGTCGGCTTCGCGCTGCTCGAGATCGCCGAGACGACGATCACCTGGCGCTTCTCACAGATCTGGGCGCCGAGGTTCGGGCCTGAGACGCTGATCGGCGCCCGCGGCCGGGCCATCACCGACTGCCGGCCGACCGGGACGGTGCGCGTTCAGGCCGAGGAGTGGCAGGCTCGCTGCGATGCCGGAGTGAACGCCGGCGATCCCGTTCGCGTGCTCGCTCGCGAGGGATTGGTGCTGATCGTCGAGCCGACCGCGGAAGCCTGACTCAGGAGCTGGCGAACGCCAATCCCCGCGCGGCCTACCCGACCCTGCTCAAGACCGCACGACGGTCTTCCACATAGACCGTTGGATCCCGTGCAGCTCATCGGTCGCGGTCGGCGTCAGCCGCCTGGAACCTGCGTGCGGTCTTCAAGCGCGACGTCGAGTACCTCGCCGGAATCGGCGTCGATGCGTGCGACGATCGCCTCGACAGGCTCAACTTTCGCGTCCGATGCGCTGAGATAGAGCGCTGTCTCCCATCGGCCGTCGGCGAATTCGATGCCGGACCGAAGCCAACGGCCGCGCGGCGCATCGGCCAGGCGTGCCTGAAAGGCATCGTCGGCCAACAGCGCATCGAAAGCCTCACCCGGGCTCACGTAGTCGACATTGGGACCATCGATCGCGATCGGGAGCGTGAGATCGACCGAGAAGACATCGGTCCCTGCCTCCTGTGGAGGAGGCGCGCCACGCGACATGAAATGGAAGGCGGCGTCGACCGTGTAGCTTCCCGGCGGCGGTGGCATCCCGTAGTAGCCGAGGGTGTCCCAACCCAACTCGCCGACGAGCGACTCACCGGGCGCCAGCTCACTGACGACGAGGTCGCTGGTGCATCCGATGTCGCCCTCGAAGTCGAGCCATTCCGCGGGGAGGAAGCCGTATGCGGGATCGAAGTCCGTGATGCGCTCGTCCACCGTCACGGACTTGAGGATTCCGTTCTCGCCGGGCCAGTCGTCGCGTCCGTAGGAGAGGCGAACGGGATCATCCGGCCGGGCCTGGACCGAGGCGGGATAGACGCAGCTGCCCGAGTGGCCCCAGAAGACGACATCGGTGCCGATGTTCTCGACCGTCGCCGTGGCGAGGACTCGCTGTCCGAACTCGGTCCGGTCGCGATCGAGCATGACCGTCAGGCGGATGCCTTCCTCGTCCACAGACTCGGTAATCGGCTGGGCGGGCGGCGGAGACGGCGAGGGCTCGCCGGTGGCCGAGGCCTCGGCCACCGAAGGGCTCGGTGCGGCCGATGGCGGGACCGATGCGCTCGGGGATGGGTCCGATGTCGCGTCACCTGAGCCGGTGCACGAGGCCAGGAGGATGAGTGCCGCGAAGGTAACCGCCGCGGTCCGCCACCTGCTCATGGGGCTGAATTCAGGAGGCGCGGGGCTCGAGGACCACGATCGCGGTCTCGCCCGGGCGGCGCGAGGCGTAGCCGTCGACGTCGCCCGATTCGCCCTGTCCGCGGAACCGCTTCCAGAGCCGCTCACGCTCCTCGCCCACGGCGGCCCGCCCGTGGACGGAGCGCTTCCCGTCCTTCAGTTCGATGGTGACGTCCGGCTGTGCCTGGAGGTTCAGCCACCAGGCCGGCTCCGGCGGCGCCCAGCCGTTCATGGCCATCGTGACCAGGTTCGGGCCGTCCTCGTAGTAGCCGAGGATCGCGCCGCGCTCCTTGCCGGAGTGGCGGCCGACCGTCGTCAGGCGCAGCGTCCCCCACTTCTCGCCCTTCGGCGTCCAGAGCCCCCGGCGGCCCCCGGTGAACCGATAGATCGCTCGGTGGATGACCCACGCCGCGCGGACGAACCAGCGGGGAGGGAGAAATGGAGACTTCTTTCGTTCTGCGGTCATTGGAAACCTCTCTCGTGCAACAAGTATCTGCGTCGCCCCCTCATCGGTCCAGACTTTCTTGGCTCACCCGGGCTGCCCGAGGCGGGCGATCGGCTGCGCACGCGGCACGCGGCGGGCGCGCCGGAAGGCATCGAAGATCTCCCATGCGGTCACGAGCGTGACCCCGGCAGCGAGGAAGAGCATCACCGGGCCGTCCCGCTCCGCGAGCGGTGGCCAGCCGATCTCCGACGCGAAGGCGGGATTGATCAGCGTCCCGCCGAGGGCGAGCGCCATGACGGGCACCGCGAAGGCGACCTCGAGGACGGTGAAGCCGATGGCCAGCGAGATGGTCCACCGGCCGACCACGTAGACGATCACCTGGTAGACGGCGAGCGCCACGAGGATGGCGATGAGCACCGGGAACCAGAAGTCCGTGAGGGCCGGATCGAAGAGCGGGACGACGTCGCCGTTGGCATCGCTGACCACTGAGAGATTCCGGAGGAAGAGGAATCCGCCGATCGCGATCAGCGTCGAGACGATCTCGCCGACCGTATCGCCGACGCTGATCCGGTCCGCCGCCAGCTCGGGAAGCATGTCGACCGTCCAGCGACCGGTTTCGCCCGTGATCTCGCTCCGCGCTTCGCGCATCCCATCGGCTCGCTCGATGAAGGCGAAGACCAGCGTCACCGTGAACGCGAGCTGCACCCCGAACGTCAGCGCGCTCCCGATGCCCTCACCGAGTGCGGCGAGATAGCCGCTGCCGCCCAGGAGCCCGACCCCGGTGAAGATGACGAGGACGATCGGGACGACGACCGCGACCAGGCGCGTCAGCAGGTGCCGCCAGACGAGGTAGAGCTCGGGACCGATGAGGTAGAGCGGCCGCCCGGCGTACTCCGCGGCGAGCCGCGCCGGGTTGCCGAGGCCCTCCAGGACGGCCTTCTCCGCGGCCGCGGAGTCCTCCCCCGCCGCGACGCGGTCGTCGACCGCATCGGTGATTGAAGAGCGGAGCTCGCCCTCGACGTCGGTGCGCTGTCGTTCCGGGATGCCGCGGAGCGCCGCCGCGAGGTAGCGCTCGGTCAGCGAGGTCATTCGATTCCTCCGTTGTTCAGAGTCTCCAGCGACGCGGTCAGCGCCGACATGTCGCCCATGAGCTGCGAGGCGAGCTCGGCACCAGCCACGCTCGTGCGGTAGAACTTGCGGGGACGCGAGTCGTCCGTGTTCCACTCGCTCTCGAGCAGTCCGCGCTCTTCGAGGCGGCGCAGCAGCGGGTAGATCGTGTTCCCATCGCTCGGGATCCCGGCCGCGTCGAGCGTCTTCAGCAGCCCGTAGCCGTACCCCGGTGATCGAAGGGCCAGGAGGCACGCGAGGACGATCGTCCCGCGACGAAGCTCCTGTCG
>CAZTAI010000198.1:0-3291 GCA_964611555.1 uncultured Chloroflexota bacterium
GACCTTCTCGAGCTCGAGCTCGACGGCCACGCCGTTCAGCTCGCCGCTCCAGCGGTGGCCGCTACCCGTGGGGCCGGGCGTGACTGACGACGCGAGCGTTTCACTGGCGACCAGATCTCGGAACCGCTCCACCGCCGGCGCGACGCTTCCGCCGTACCGCAGCGTGATGCGGTCGCTGATCTCGAGACCCGCATCCTTCCGAAGCTCGTTGACGCGGCGCACCAGCTCGCGCGCCAGGCCCTCCTGCTCGAGCTCCAGCGTCAGGCGCGTGTCGAGCGCGACCACGAGGCCCGCGTCGCGCCCCACCGCGTGGCCCGGGGCGCCCTCGTGCGAGATGAGCAGCTCGCTCGGCTCGAGCGTGACGCCCTCGACGACCACAGTCCCGTCACGCCGCTCGTAACGGCCTTCGGCGAGGGCAGCTCGGATCTTCGGAAGGTCCTTCCCGAGCTTGGGTCCCAGGGCCTTGAGCTCCGGCTTCACGACCTCGCGCACGAGCCCCTCGGCGTCGTCGCGTACGTCGAACTCCTTCACGTTCAGCTCGTCCCGCACCATCTGCGCGAGCTCGTCGTCGCCGTCCAGCAGCCCACGGTCGTGGTCTGCTGCGTCGAACACCGCGACGAGTCGCGATAGCGGCATCCGCACCTTGACCCCGCCGGCCGATCGCGCGGCGTGGCCCAGCGTCACGACGCGGCGGGCGACCTCCATGCGGCGCTCGAGGTCGTCGTCGATGAGCGCGCCGTCCGCGGTCGGATAGCGCACGTGATGCACCGACGCGGCCGATCCCGGGACGACGCTCCGGACGAGGCCCTGGTACAGCGACTCGGCGAAGAGCGGCATGACCGGAGCGATAAGGCGCGTGAGCGTGGTCAGCGCCTCGTAGAGGGTCTGATGGGCGGCGAGGGTGCTGGTCCGGTCGCGCGTGCCCCAGAAGCGCGGTCGCGTCCGGCGCACGTACCAGACCGAGAGGTCTTCCCAGAACTGCTCCATGCGCAAGAGGGCCCGCCGCGCGTCGTATCCCTCGATGGAGTCGCGGCAGTCGCGGACCAGACGGTGGAGCGTGGAGAGCAGCCAGCGGTCCATCACCGGACGGTCCTTCACTGGCACCGCCGCCGCGGTCGGGTCGAAGCCCTCGAGGTCCGCGTACGTGACGAAGAACGAGTACACGTTCCAGAGGGTCAGGAGATGCCGCTTGACCGCGTCGAGCGCGGTCGTGCTGAACAGCATCACCGCATCGAGGCGCTCGCGGGCCACCATCCAGCGCACAGCGTCCGCGCCGGAGCGCTCCATGACCTCGGCCAGCAGCACGACGTTCTCGCCGGTCTTGTGGAACTCGCCACCGGTCGCGTCCATCATCGGCTCGAAGGTCTGCACCGTGCGGTAGGGCGGCTTCCCAGTGACGACCGTGCTGAAGAAGAGCAGCGAGTAGAACCACAGGCGGACCTGCTCGACCATCTCGACGACGTACTCCGCCGGGAACCACTTCTCCCAGTACGCGCGGTCCGTCTGGTACCGCAGCGTCGAGAACGGGACCACGCCGGCATCGAGCCAGCAGTCCCCCACCTCCTTGACCCGCTGGGAGTCGGATCCGCACTCGGGACAACCGACCGTGACGCCGTCGATCCAAGGCCGGTGAAGCTCCCGCAGCTGGTCGAGGCCACTCTTGGCGAGCTTCCGGAGCTCGTCCTGGCTGCCGACCACGAAGAAGTGCTCGTTCGCGCACGTGTAGAAGGGCAGCGGCAGTCCCCAGTAGCGCTTCCGGCTGATGTTCCAGTCGTCCATGTTCTGGAGCCAGTTCTCCATGCGCGGGCCGGCGTGCGGTGGGACCCAGTTGACCTCGCGCGCGGCGGCGATCATCCGCGGCCGGAGATCGGCCATCGAGATGAACCACTCGTCGTCCACGCGGAACACCAGCTCCTCGTGGCAGCGCCAGCACTCGGGGTAGCGGTGCGTGTACGGCTCGGCGCGCACCAGCAGACCGCGCCGGTCGAGGTCCTTCGAGATCTCGTCGGCGACGTCGCGGGCGTCCTTGCCCTCGAGCCACCCGAAGCCGCTGCGGTAGCGGGCCATGTCGTCGATCGGCACGATCACCGGGAGGTCGTGCGGCTTCGATAGCGCGAAGTCTTCTTCGCCACAGCCTGGCGCGATGTGCACGATCCCGGTGCCCTCGGCCTCGCCGACGGCATCCCACGGGATGACGCGGTGCCCGCGCACGGCCTCGTCAGCGGCGGGTAGCTCGCCATCGAACGGCCCGCGGAACCGCAGCCCGACCAGATCCCGGCCCTTGACCGTACGAAGGAGCTCGGCATCGCCGCGAAGCGCCGAACCGAAGGTGCCACGCGACACGATCAGCACCTCGTCACCCCGCTTTGCGAGGACGTAGTCGAGGTCCGGATGCACCGCGAGCGCGACGTTCGCGGCGAGCGTCCAGGGCGTCGTGGTCCAAACCAGGAACGAGGCCTTCTGATCCGCCAGCTCGGCGGCCTTCGTCCCGGCCCCATCCGCGTCCGCTAGCACCGGGAAGCGCACGAAGACCGAGGCGTGCGTCATGTCGCGGTACCCGAGCGCCAGCTCGTGTTGGGAGATCGCCGTGCCGCATCGCGCGCACCAGGGCATCGAGCGGTGTCCCTTGTATAGCCAGCCGCGCTCGTGGCAGGTCTTGAGGACCTCCCAGATCATGGAGATGTTCGAGTCGGTGTAGGTGAAGTACGAGTCGTCCCAGTCCATCCACTGCCCGAGACGCTTCGACTGCCTCGTGAAGGCGGCGGCAGATCGGTCCACGCGCGCGCGGCACGCGTCGCTGAACTTGTCCACGCCGTAGCGCTCGATGTCGCGCTTGTTCGCCAGCCCGAGCTCGCGCTCGACCTCCACCTCGACCCAGAGCCCGTGGCAGTCGAAGCCGTTCTGGTATCGCTGGTCGAAGCCCTCCATGGCCTTGTAGCGCTGGAAGATGTCCTTATATGTGCGGGCCCAGGCGTGGTGGATGCCCATGGCCTCGGCGTTGGCGGTGATGGGTCCGTCGATGAACGAGAAGACCGGCTTGCCCTCGTTCTGCTTGCGGAGCACCTCGAAGGTCCGCTCCCGGTCCCAGAGGTCGAGCATCCGGTGCTCGAGCTCGGGCAGGTCGAACGAGGAGCCCACCGGCTCGAAGCGCGCCTTCCGCTTGGTCACCGCCATGTGCGCCCTCCGCTTCGCCAAATAGAAAAGCCGTCCCGACTCCCGGGACGGCTCGAAGCCGCGGTACCACCCGAGTTGGCGACCTCGTCGCCCCCTCATTCGTCAGCGTCGTGTTCC
>CAZTAI010000199.1:0-3286 GCA_964611555.1 uncultured Chloroflexota bacterium
GGTCGGCGCGCACGCGATCGCAGCCGCGGCGGTCGCCAGCTGGAGCCTGAGCCCGGCGAGACGACGCCGCATCGCCACGTGGCGGCGATCCCTGGCGCACGGCCTGCGGGCGCGTGGCCTTCGCCCCTACCCGTCGGTCACAAACTTCCTCCTCGTCGAGGTGGGAGCGGCCGCGCCGGCAGTGGTGCAGAGAGCCGCGCGACGCCGGATCGGTGTTCGTTCATGCGCAAGCTTCGGCCTGCCCGACTTCGTCCGCCTCGCGGTTCGACCCCCGCACGAGCAGGCCCGTCTCCTCGCCGCGCTGGACGAGATCCTGCCCACCGTGCGGCCGTGACCAATCGCGGGCGTGTGTCGCGTCCACGTGCCTGGCGGTTGTTCGTGCTGGGCGGTGCTCGGAGCGGCAAGAGCCGCTATGCGCTCGAGGCCGCGCAGCGGTTGGGCGCCGAGCGGGTCAGCTTTCTGGCCACCGCGCGGTCGGGCGATCCTGAGCTCGATGCGCGAATCGCCGCGCACCGCCGGCAGCGACCGGCAGCGTGGCGCACCGTCGAGGTCGAACTCGACCTGGCCGCCGCGGTCGCGGCCGGGCCGGCAGATCACTGCCTGCTCATCGACTCGCTGAGCCTGTGGGTTGCGTCCCTTCTGGAGGCCGATGAGACCCTCGCCGATCGCTGGGCCGCGGCCCAGGCCTCGCTGGCCGCCCACCGCTCGAATGTCGTGCTCGTGAGCGACGAGGTCGGCCTCGGAGTCGTCCCCGCGTCGCCGCTCGGCCGGCGCTTCCGCGACGAGCTCGGCTGGCTCAATCAGCAGGTCGCGGTGGTCGCCGACGAGGTCGTCCTGCTCGTCGCCGGCCTGCCGGTCTGGCTGCGACGCGGCCCGTGAAGACCGTCTACCTCGTCCGCCATCCCGCGACGCCCTGGACGGGCCTCCGCTACGCCGGCAGGACCGACCTGCCGCTGAGCGTCGCCGGGTTGCGTCAGGCGACCGTCCTGGCAGCGGCCATCCGGCAACATGTGGATGGGCCGGCGTTAGTCATATCGAGCCCGCTGGGGCGGGCGGCCACGGCCGCCCACCGAGTGGCGGATGCCGGTCACTGGCCGCTCGTCCTCGATGAGCGCTGGCGCGAGGTCGACTTCGGGGCCGTCGAGGGCGCCACCTTCGCCGAATTGAGCCGGAGCTGGCCGTCGCTCGCGGCCCGCTTGTTGCGCGGTGAGCGGGCCATCGACTGGCCCGACGGTGAGGGCTGGCGCACGCTCCACGCGCGGGTCGCGGACGCCTGGGGAGCGCTGCTCGCGGAGCCCGACCACGCGGCGGTGATCGTCACCCACGGCGGCCCGATCGCTGTGGCGCTGGAACTCGCGCTAGGCGAGTCCTCTTGGATCGCCGCACCGGCCGAGGTCCTCGCGATCGCGGTGGGGACGCCCGGTCGGCTCGTGGCACGCTGGAGACCTCGGCCGTGAGCGCCCTCCTGGAGCGGACGATCGCGTCGATCCACGAGCTTGACTCCGAGGCGATGCGCCGGGCCGAGGTGCGGCAGGCGCAGCTCACCAAGCCCGCCCGCAGCCTTGGTCGACTCGAGCTGCTTTCGGTCCAACTTGCCGGCATCACACGGACCGAACGGCCGCGGCTTGGACCCACCGTGATCGTGGTCATGACCGCCGATCACGGGGTGACCACCGAGGGCGTGTCCGCTTACCCAGCGTCAGTGACGGTCGAGATGGTCTGGAACTTCCTTGCCGGCGGCGCCGCGATCAACGCCCTCGCCAGGACGATCCACGCCCGAGTCATCGTCGTTGACATGGGCACGTTCAAGCCGGTGACTCACGACGACCCGCGGCTGATCGTGAGGCGCATCGCGGCGGGTACGGCCAACCTCGCGAACGGACCGGCGATGACACCGGCGCAGGCGCTCACCGCCGTCGAGTCCGGGATCGAGATCGCCGAGAACTTGGCGGCCCGACGCGTGGGTGTTATCTGCGCCGGAGAGATGGGGATCGGCAACACGACTGCCGCGAGCGCGATCATCGCGGCCGTAACCGGACGGTCCGCCGCCGCAGTGACCGGGCGCGGAACGGGCCTCGACGATGCTGGGCTCGCTGGCAAGGTAGAGGTCATCGAGCGGGCGCTTCGCCTCAACCGCCCCGACCCGAGCGACGCGCTCGACGTCTTGGCCAAGGTGGGCGGTTTCGAGATCGGTGGTCTCGTCGGGCTCATGCTGGGTGCCGCCCACCGACGGCGCGTCATCGTTGTCGACGGGCTGATCTCAACGTCCGCTGCCCTGCTCGCGGTTCGATTGTCTCCGTCTCTGCAGGGCTATCTGATCGCCGGTCACCGGTCCGTTGAGCCAGGCCACCGAGTTGCCCTCGACGCGCTTGGCCTCGAGCCTCTCCTCGATCTCGACCTGCGACTTGGCGAGGGATCGGGCGCCGCCATCGCCGTTCCCATCGTCCGTGCTGCGGCCCGGACGCTGGCCGAGATGGCGACGTTCGAGGAGGCGGTCGTCTCGCGAGGCACCAACCTGTGAGGCTGATCACGGCCGTGTTCGAGGTTCGTCGACAAGCCCTGTCAGACCGTGGCCGCCGTGTTCGTGCGCGAGACGTTCCGTCACGACCCCGGCGACGTCGGTTGGTTAGCGCGCTGGCCGGTGGCGGTGATCACCGGGCGTTTTCCGCGACACGAGGGTCATTTCGACCCGGGCCAGCGGATCGCCAACGTCGCGATCGTGGGGCTGCTGGGGTACTGATCATCAGCGGTGTGGCACTCGTGTTCATCCATGGCGGTCCGCTCTTCGGTCTGCTGGCGGTCGTCCATCGGCTGGCTACGACCGCCTTCACGGTCGTCATTGCCGGCCATATCGTGGTGGCCAGCGGCATCCTGCCCGGGTATCGCGGCGCCCGGCGGTCGATGCACCTGGGCGGTCACCTTCGTCTGGATACGGCGAAACGGCTCTGGCCCGGGTGGACAGAACGTCACACGGCCGCCACGTCGGCCGTCCTCACAGCTTGCTCCGCGAAGGAGTGAGGATTGTTCGCCTCCGCCCAGAATCCCGCACCAGAAAGCCGACGCGGGAGGCGTTACAATCTCGCTCGGCAGCGAGCCCGTTCGTCGAGTGGTCGATTGATCGATTGCGTTCGTCGAATGGTCGCTTGACTAGGCCCCGGAGTGGTCGATTGACACCCCGGAAAACACAGGTCGCAGGACCGCCGTCTGAGCGTGGAATACCCGGCTGAGGACCCTGATCCACTCGGTTAACTCTGGATCAGGAGATCGAAGGTTCGAATCCTTCCGC
>CAZTAI010000200.1:0-3282 GCA_964611555.1 uncultured Chloroflexota bacterium
ACGAAGACCGACTCCTTGCCCAGGACCTGTAGCGCCGCGAAGAGCTGCTCGGCCTGCTCGATGGGACACCGCAGATCGCGCTCGGCGTGGAGGATCAGCAGCGGGGTCTTGATCCTCTCGACGTAGGTGAGCGGCGACCGCTCGACCATCTTCTGCGTGTCGCGCCACGGCGTGGCGTCGCCCATCTGCTGCTCCCAGAAATGCCAGCCGATATCGCTCGTGCCGAACGCGGAGATGTTGTTGCTGATGCTCCGCTGCGTGGCCGCGGCGCGGAAGCGATCGGTGTGACCGACGATCCAGTTGGTCATGAACCCGCCGTACGACCCGCCGGTCACGTAGAGCCGCTTCGGGTCGACCCAGCCGCGCGCGACCACCTGATCGACGCCGGCCATGAGGTCCTCGTAGTCCTTGCCGCCCCAGTCCCCCACCACCGCGCGCACGAAGTCCTCGCCGTGGGCGTGGCTGCCGCGCGGATTCACGTAGAGGACGCCGTAGCCGCGGCCGGCCAGGACCTGGAACTCGTGGAAGAAGGAGTGCCCGTACGCGGTGTGCGGCCCGCCGTGGATCTCCAGCACCAGCGGCCACTTGCGCTTGCCGTTCCCCTCGAAGCCGCGCGGCTGGAGGAGCCAGCCGCGGATGGTCCAGCCGTCCGGCCCCAGGTACGCGATCTCCTCGGGCGCGGCGATGTACCGCTGCGCCAGGAGCTCGCCGTTGAGGTCGGTGAGGCGCTTGACCGGACCGCCCACCTCGCCCGCGATGACGTTGCCCGGATCGGTCGCCGTCGCCACGAGCGCCGCGTAGCGGCGAACGCCGCGGTCGAACGAGACCTGCACCACGTGGTGCTGCCCTGTGGTGACCGCGCGCACGTCGCCGCCGCCGACGGCGCAGGAGTACACGTTCGCCGTGCCCTCGTCCGACCCGAGGAAGTGGAGTCGGGCCTCCGTCGCTCCCGGCGGGACCCGCTTCTCGGGCCAGACCGGCGCGATCGTCTGGACGTGGCCGCGCATGTCGCTGATCACGGCGCTGCCGATCGTGCGGTCCCAGCCTTCGAGAAGGTCCTTGCCCTTCCCGCCACGTGCGGGGAACGCCCAGAGGTGGACGTTGGTGGACTGGTTCGAGCCCATCGCGCGCGGGATCCCGTACGCGGTGACCGTCGCGCCGTCCGGCGACCACGACGGGTTGCCGTACGAGCCGAGTCCGTCGGTGACCCGGCGCGCGTCGCCGCCGTCGAACGCGACGCTCCAGATGTCGGCCACGGTGTTCACATGCCGCTGATCGGTCCGGTTGGAGACGAACGCGATGCGCATGCCGTCGGGTGAGACCGCCGGCTGGAGATCGTCCCAGTCCCCTTCGGTGATGCGGCGCGGCGGCGTCCCGTCGAGGCAGGCGACCCAGACGTGCTTGCGGCGGCCGTCGGAGAGGCCGCCCTCGTCCGCCTTGTAGCGCAGACGGTCGTAGACGCGGATGCCATCGTCCTTCACGCCGGGCTCGCGCGGATCCTTCATGACGAACACGACCCCATCGCCCGATGGCGTCCACTCGAGATCGGCGCAGTCCTCGCCGAGGTACGTCAGGGGCCGCGCGTCGCCACCCTGCGCCGGGATGACGTGGATCTCCTTGGGCGGCTTCTTCCGCTCGCTGCCCTTGGGCATGCCCTGACGGTCGGACACGAACGCGAGCCAGCGCCCATCGGACGACCAGCGCGGCGAAGCGTCCTCGCGCGGGCCGAACGTGAAGCGGGCCGCGGGCGTCGATCCGTCGAACGGGACGACCCAGATGGCGGAGCGGTACTCATCGGTCTCGCGGTCGATCGTGCGCACGACGAACGCGATGCGCTCTCCGTCCGGCGAGATCTGCGGGTCCCCTCCGAAGCGGAACGAATACAGATCCTCCGGTGTGAGCGGAGGCAGCGGTGTGCTCAAGGAGCCCTGACAATGCCACATGTGAGCGGAAGGGGACCCGCGATCACGGCGGGCGTCGTTTCGATGGCGTGCGCGCTCCTGATCGCGTTCCTTCTGAGCGTCACGGGCATCGCCTTCGCGCCGGCGACGCTCGGGCAAGCGATCATCGACGCGCTTCCTGGATGGATCTCGGTACCGCTCATCGAGCTCTTGCAGTTCTGGGCGCAGCGTCTCCTGATCCTCGGTGTGCTGGTCGGCTTCCTCGCCTGTGGCGCAGCCGCGGGGGTCCTCGCGACAGACGAGCGCGCTCGGACGTGGCTGGTGGTCGCGGCCGGAGCTCTGCCCTGGGTCGCCGCGGTCATCCTCGGCCAGCTCTTCAGCGGCAGGACGACGGACCTTGGCAGCAGCCTTTTCGCCGCGGCCGTTGGAGCGGCGACGTTCTTCGGGATGCTCTCGTTCCTGCTATCGGCGGAGCGCCTGGCCTCGTCGGTGTCGCTGTCGCGGCGCCGCGCTCTGACCGGCGCGCTAGCGGTCGCCGGCGTGTTCGCCGTGGGATCGCTGTTGCTCGGCGGAGCGCTCCGTGCAGCGCGAGCCAAGGTCGAGCCCATCGCGCTGGCGATCCGCAACCTGCGCACGCGGGAAGCGCCCGTGCCCGGAGACGTCGCGTTCAACGCCATCCCGGACCTCGAGCCGCGCCTCACCGAGACCCCGGCCCACTACACCGTGGACACCGCGCTGATCGATCCGCGCGTCGATGTGACCGAGTGGAAGCTCTACGTCGCCGGCCACGTCGAGCGGCCCTTCGAGCTGACCTACGAGGAGCTGCTGGACCTCGCCGCGGTCGAGCGACCGCACACGCTCGAGTGCATCAGCAACGAGATCGGCGGCGATCTCACCTCGACGGCGATCTGGGCGGGCGTGCCGATGGCCGACCTGCTCGCGCGCGCGGCGCCGATGCCAGGCGCGTTCGACGTAGTGATGACCTCGGTCGACGGGTACACGGACTCCGTCCCGATCGCGAAGGCGCAGGACCCGGACACGCTCGTGGCCTACCTCATGAACGGGCAGACGATCCCGGAGGATCACGGATACCCCGTGCGCGCGCTGATCCCGGGCATCTACGGCATGAAGAACGTGAAGTGGCTCACGCGCATCGACGTCATGACCAGTGACTTCCTGGGCTACTGGATGGAGCGCGGCTGGTCGGACGTGGCCACGTACAACACGCACGTGCGCATCGACTCTCCGACCGGTGCGGTGCGCGCGGGCGCCGCGGTGCAGATCGCGGGTATCGCGTTCGCGGGATCGCGCGGGATCCGGCGCGTCGAGGTCTCTACCGATGGCGGTGCCACTTGGGCGGACGCTGTCCTGGAGCAGCCGC
>CAZTAI010000201.1:0-1731 GCA_964611555.1 uncultured Chloroflexota bacterium
GGACCCTCCGGCTGGCGCCCGCCACGTCGCCGCCTCGCGCGTGACGATCTCGTGGCGCCGCCGCTGCCAGGCGCGCTGAAGCGGAATGGGGCTGTCGAAGGCGCGCTCGTCGTAGTCGGCGGCCGCGATCGAGTTCCGCAGCTTCCAGAGGCGCGCAAAAGTGCGGAGGTATGCGGCGCCCAGCCGCGCCAAGCGTGCCTTGGAGGTCCCGCTGCCGCGCGGCTGGTAGCGGAACGGGACCTCGCGGATGCGCCAACCCTCGGCATGCGCCCGGACAAGGATCTCGGGGAGCACGTCGAAGTCGGTGCCGCGGACCTCGAGCCTCTCGATCGCCCGGTGCGGGTAGATGCGGAAGCCGCTCGAGACGTCGCTCACGCGCATCGCGAGACCGCGCGAGAAGACGGCGTTCAGGATCCGGCTGAGGATCTTGCGGAACGCGCTGGTGCTGGCCGCACCGCCTTCGACGTAGCGTGATGCGACAGCGATGCCCATCGGATCGCGCGCTTCCCAGAGACGCTCGATGACCTCGGCTTGGTGCGAGAGGTCCGCGTCCATGGTGATGACGTGCTCGCCACGCGAGGACGCGAGCCCGAGGCGCAGAGCCTCGCCGTACCCGCGCTTCTCCTGCCTGATGACACGCGCGCCAAGCGCTTCCGCGGCGGCGACCGTGCCGTCGGTCGAGCCCCCGTCCACCACCACGATCTCGTGCTCGAGACCGAGCCGTTCGAGGACCGCTCGCACGGCCGGTATCAGTTCGTTGATGTTGCGTCGCTCATTGAGCGCCGGCAGTACTACCGAGAGGTCCAAGGCAGGACCTTTGTATCGGGTCTGCCGCGAGGCGTAGCGCAGCGCCGCTGAGGTCGTTGGCCTATTCGTGAGGAAGAGAAGGGTCCTGTCAGGCTCCGCGTCGGCGATGGTGCTTGCCGCCGGCTTCGTTACATCGCTGCTTAGCGCCCCGGCCACCGCGGCCGACGCTCCGCCGACCGCACCGACCACGCCCTCGGCCGAGATGGCCAGCTCCACGGAAATGCTCCGCACCCTCAACGAGTACCGCTACGCCATCGGCGCGCCGACGATCCCCGCCGACGCGCGCCTGGTGCAGGCGGCGCAGAACCACGCGACGTACAACGTCCTCAACAACACCAGCGGCCACTACGAGACCGCTGGCAAGCCCGGGTACACGGGGTACGTCGCGCAGGACCGGGCGCGCGCCGTCGGCTACACCGCGCCGTTCGTGAGCGAGGTGGCCTCCGGCTCGAGCGACGTGATCGAGGGTGTCCGCACTCTCTGGGACGCGCCGTATCACCGCCTCGGGCTCATGCACCCGCAGACGAAGTTCGTCGGTTGGGGCCGCGCCGCCGGCAGCTCCGGCCGCTACCAGGTCGTCGGGAACATCGGCAAGGACTTCAGCACCGTGCCCATCGACGTCGTGCGCTCACCCGCGAAGGGCCAGCAGGGCATCCCGACGTCCTGGAATGGTCGCGAGTCGCCCAGCCCGGTGCCGGCCGGCTCGAGCGCGCCATACGGCTATCCGATCATGATCGTGTATGGCGGCTACAAGGCTGTCGACGTGCGCGGCGTGTCGCTCCACAGCAGCGGCACATCGCTCCCGCTCTTCGTCTCGCCGCAGCAGTTCGAGCGCGACTACGCGCTCGTCGTTCCCCTCAAGCCGCTGCCGGTCGGGAAGATCGACGTGCGCTTCGACATCACCGTCGCCGGCAAGTGGGTCAC
>CAZTAI010000201.1:1831-3192 GCA_964611555.1 uncultured Chloroflexota bacterium
ACCATCAACGTCGGTGAGACAACGAGCTACACCGTCACCTTCAAGAACACCGGTACGACCACCTGGAACAAGTTCACCGCGACCGAGGCACGCCTCGGCGTGAACGGCGACGACCGCACCTTCTCGAACATCGGGATGGCGGTCGGCTGGCCGATCCCGGACCGCCCGGCGGTCCAGGACGCCGCGAGCGTCCCGCCAGGCGCGTCCGCGACCTTCACGTTCCAGTTCAAGGCCGTCGCCCCCGGTACCTACTCGCTCCACCTGCGTCCGGTGATCGATGGGATCACCTGGATGGAGGACCAGGGCGTCTACATGGTGGTCGCCGTCCGCTGAGCTAGCGAAAGTCCCGTCCGGTAGCCCTCGCTGCCCCCCGTAGGAGCTAGAGCCGGATCCGAGGCGCCGTAAGGCCCTTCCGATGGTCGCACAGTGCCCGCGCTCCACCGCGAGGCTGGCTTCGTGTTCCGCTTCTATCCGGCAGACCGCGTCGAGCCGCCGCATGTCCACGTGCTCGGAAATGACGGTTTTGCGAAGATCTGGCTCGAGCCGAGGCTCCGGTTCGAGCACGCCCGCGGGTACAGTGAAGGGCAGATAAGCCGTGTTACCGAGATCGCGGAAGCACACCGGGACGAGTGGCTCGCGCGCTGGCGCGAGTTCTTCCGACATGCCTAGACCCGCACTCGCGGTCGCCGTCAGCTGTGACGGCGAGGCGCTGCACACCTCGTTCGGCGACGGGCGCACGCTTCACACGCCTCTGCCTGAGTTCTTGGCCGCCGCGACCCCGGCGCAGCGGCGGAACTGTCGGGTCATCGCCTTCGGGACGGCGATCGAGTGGCCGGACCTGGATGAGGTCATGGGCGTCGACGTGATCCTCGACGTGGACGAGGACGAGGTCGCGATCCTCGCTGGCGCGAAGCCGGTTCGCGAGGGGTAAGCCACGCCGGACCCGCTCCGCTAGGGCGACTTGCCCTCGTTCTCGAACTGGCTCGTGCCGCCCGGCACGTAGAGGATCATCACAAGGGCGTGTACATGGTGGTCGCGGTCCGGTGATCCATCGAGCGACCAGCCGCTCCCTGACGCGCGATCCGCGTTGGTTCAGTCGACACTGAGTGAGTGAGCGATCCCCGACCACTGCCGAAAGCGAGCTGGCGCGGCCGACTGCGAGACCCGCGGACGTTGGCAGGCGCGTTCGCGGTCGTCCTTGTACTAGGTTTTGCGGCGATCGCGCTGCTGTCCGTCGCTCCGGACGTGCGGGACGCGATCGGCGCATCGCCGACCCCGACCGGGAGCGGCGCTATCGCGCAGCCATCGCCAGGGCCGACCGCCGTCCTGCCGGCGTCGTTCTCGCCGCTGCCGGAGCAGAC
>CAZTAI010000202.1:0-3180 GCA_964611555.1 uncultured Chloroflexota bacterium
GCGCGAGCGCACGGCGCGCGCCGCGCCGACGAGGCCGAAGGCGAGCGCGACCAGCGCGATCGCCGCGCCGAACGCGCTCACGACCGTGGCGCCCGTCGGCAGATCCCACGCCCACGAGGCGGCGAGCCCCGCAGCGCTGACCGCGGCGCCGAGCGCCCAGCCGAGGGCGAGCCGTGCGGCGACCGAGCGCACGAAGAGCGCCGCGATTGCCGCCGGGACGACCAGGTACGAGAAGACGAGCAGCACGCCCGCGACGCGCACCGAGGAGGTGACGACGAGCGCGAACGTCGCGTAAAAAACGACATCCCAGAGCAGGATCCGCCGCCCCGCAGCGGCGGCTGCGTCAGGATCGAGCGAGATCTCGAGGATGGGACGCCGCGCCGCCCAGTGCAGCGCGCCGATCACGGCGTAGAGCGCGGCAAGCAGCAGCACGTCCTGACCGGAGACCGTGAGGATGGATCCGACCAGAAGCTGTTTGATGTGCTCGCTGCCCTGCGGGGCGCGGTCCACGACCAGAACGGCGAGCGCGGCCGAGACGGCGAACACGATCCCGATGACGGCTTCCTGGGGAACCGTCCCCGCCCGCATACGCGTGAGCGCGAACAGGACGCCGCCGCCGACCGCGAACGCGAGCGCGTACCAATAGGCGGCTTCGCTCTGGACCGTATGCCCGGCGAGGATCGCGACGGTGAGGCCGAGCGCGGCGACCTGCGCGAGCGCCAAGTCCACAAAGATGACGCCGCGCGCGAGCACGTGCTGCCCGAGGTACACGTGGATCCCCGTCAGCACGAGGCAGGCGAGGAACGGCAGCGCTAGGAATTCGAGCATCGGGTACCACTCAGCGCGCGGCGAGGGCGTCAACGAGGCGCTTCACGTTGAGGTCGAACAGCGCCAGGTAATCGCTCGCCGCCGGATCGCCGCCCACCGACGGGACGAGCGTTACCGCGCGGGCGCCGCCGCGCCCGGCGAGCTGGCGCAAGAGCGCCGGATCGGTGTACGGCTCGGCGATCACGAGCCTCACGCCCGCAGCGCGCATGCGCTCGAGCAACGCAGCAAGCTCGGCCGGGGATGGCGGCACACCGGGCGTCGGCTCCGCTGCGGCGACGATCGTCAAGCCGAACCGCTCGGCGAAATACGGCCAGGTCTCGTGGATCACGACGACCCGCGTGCCGCGCCAGGGCGCGAGCGTGCGCATCCAGCGCGCAAGACCGGCGTCGAGCCGCTCGAGAAAGCGGCGGCGATTCGCTTCGAATCGCTCGCGCTCCGCGGGGCTGGCCCGTGCGAGCGCCTCGAGGATCGCGGCGGTGATCGGCCGCGCGTTCTCCGGGTCGAGCCAATAGTGGGTGTTGCCCAAGCCGTGCACATGGGCGCGCCGATCGGCGCGCAGGCGCGGCGTTTCACTCTGAAGCAGCCGCACGCCGCGCGAGGCGTCCACGTCGGCGGGGCCGCCGCGCGCGAAGCGCGGGTCGCCGACGGCAGCCAGCACCCGTGCTAGCCACGGCTCGTGATCGAGCCCCACTCGCACGAGCAGCACGGCGCCTTTCAAACGCGCGATCTGACCCGGTTTGACTTCGACCGCATGGGGATCCTGCGCGGGCGGGGCGAGGCTTTCGACCTCGACGCGGTCGCCGCCCACCGCCTCCACGAGCGACTTGAGGTCGGTGGACGTCGTCAGGATCGGCAGCGCCGCCTGCCTGGCGGGCGGAGCGCCGGGCGGCGTACTCTTCGCGGCGGCCTGCGCCCCGCTCGCGCTCCCCCACAGCAGCCCGCTCAGCGCGAGAGCCAGCGCGAGCGGGGCGGCCGCGCGCGGGCCAGACACCGCTTACTTCTTCGTGAAGATGGACTTCGGAATCATGCAGTGCACGCCCTTGCGGACGTCCACCACCTGCGTGACGCGGCAGTCGCCCACCATCGAGACCAGCGAATAGGCCTCGTAGCGCGTCAGCGGCACCCGCTTCTGGTTGGCGAGGAAGTCCACGGCCTCGCGCGTGGCGTTGACCATCGCCTTGTTCAGGTCCTCGTCGAAGCCCATCATGATCCAGTGGGTCTTCGTCTCCACGCGCGGCCACTCGAGCTTCAGGTCCTTCCTGACGACGAGCTGCATCACGATCTCCCGGTAGGCGCACTCGAGGCCGGTGAGGTTCACCTCGCCGTTGCCCTGCCGGCAGTGGGAGTCACCGGTCCAGACGAGCCCGCCCTTGAGGAAGACCGGGATGAAGATCGTGGTGCCTTCCTGGAGCTCGTTGAGGTCCATGTTGGAGCCGTTCTTCCACGGCCGGATCGTGGACACCGGCGCCATCGGGTCCTTCGCGCCGGCCTTGCGCGGCGAGGGATCGTTCGGATCGATGCCGACGGCGAGCGTGCCGGGGAAGGGCTGCAGATCAATCGTGATCCCCGGCTTGAACTCGGCCCGGCGCTTCTCCCGGTCGAGATAGAAGTACCTCACGAAGCCCTCCGGCATTTCGGCCGCGAGCGCGCCGATGGTCGGGAACTCCTTGCCGGGCAGGTTGAAGTTCACGCCGAAGGCCTTCGGCACGATCTTGAGGATGCGGATCTCCATCACGTCGCCCGGCTCGGCGCCGTTGACGTAGATAGGGCCGGTGAGCGAGTGGGGGCCACCGCCGGGGTTGGCCTTCCGGAGCGCCACGATCTCGTCCATGGTCGTGCCCGGCTGGATCTTGTTGTGGGCGTGCATCATAGTCTCGACCGCGACGGTATCCCCGGAGTTGACGACGAGCTTCGGTGGCTCCTTGGGGTCGAGCCAGCCCCACTGCGTGGTCTCGAGCGTCGCCGGCAGCAGGTGCAGCTTGCCCTGCATCTTCTTGCCGGGCAGCGCGACGGACTGGGCGAGGGCGAACGAAGCGGACAGCGTGAGCAAAGTTGCCAGAGCAACAGCGGTTACCGGCGCGCGCATGTTTTTCTCCCCTTGCTGATTGACGGAACGGAGTACTTTACTCCTGTTGTTACTGGGAGAGGTAGGCCAGGAAACGAACAGCGCGGGATGAACGACGATCCTGAGGAGCAGGAGCCGCGGCTCCCGCACCCTAGGCCGTCCGTTCGATCCCGCGCAGTTAAACCGGCGTCGGATGCGCGCAGGCGCGCCGACGTCCGGATTTAACTCTCAATAGGTCTTGTACTGTAAGTACTTACCGCTCATCACGATTTTCACCCGGTCGCCTG
>CAZTAI010000203.1:0-3170 GCA_964611555.1 uncultured Chloroflexota bacterium
GGGCGGGGCAGCCGAAGTTTTGGCAGGCGCAGCGATTGCTGGTGCTGTATCTCGGAATCGATCCAGCCGTTGAGGCAGGCCTCACCTCGATATTGGGCCAGCCATTCGCCCGCGGTCAGGGCCGAGATCCGGGACCCGGGGGACACGCCTGCTAGCCTGAGGCGGAGGGACCGCCTGGCGCGGCGCCGACCACTCAGCTGGGCCCCCGTATACTCCTTGGCAGTATCAACCTGAGGAGGAGCTGATGCAGACCTGGCTCGAGGCCTGGTATTGACGCGGGCCCTGCGTCCCAAAGCGCGGGACTTTCGCCGACTCTGATGCGTCCTCGCGGAGGGCTTCTGAGCCTGTCTCACGGATCCCGAGCCGCAAGGCGGGTGCCGGCGGCGGTCATGTCAGTCGTCGTCCTTCTCTTCGCCGTCGGCGCGGCTCCGCCTGCGGCGGCCGTAGGACCGGCTCCCGAAGCGCCGCTCAATGCGTTGTCCACCGCTCCGACCGGCGAGTTCTCGATGAACCTCTACGAAAAGGGCGACTTCGTATCCCAGTACACCGCGTACTGGTGCATCGGGGCGAGCATGCAGATGATGCTGAACGTCATCGGGGAGACCGACGACGCCAGTCGCGCATCCCAGGAGCGCTACATGCGGGTCGCCCGCTCGAGGGGCCCTTCCCTCCGGCAGGTCGATCACGGGCAGACCGCCGAGCTGGGCGGAGCTCTGGGCGGGGCAGGACCCAGCGGTTGGGCTCGAGGGCTCGTTGAGCTGGGTGCCGGCCGGTACGAAGAGCGTGCTCTGGATGGCTACGAGACCGCCGTGCAAGCAGCCGCCTATGCCCTGCGCAAGGCCAACCGGCCGGTCGGGCTGAACGTCTGGCGCGGTACGCACGCCTGGGTGATGACCGGCTTCACGGCGACTGCCGACCCGATGACGGATTCCGGCTATCGCGTCACCGGCGTCTACGTTCAGGATCCCTGGTTTCCGCGCGTGAGTTCCATCTGGGGACCGGGCCAGAAGCCGAATAGCTGGATCTCGGTGAAGGCCTTGAAGTCTGACTTTCTTCCCCGGCGCGGGGGGCGCTGGCACGCCGAACTGGCGGGGAAGTTCGTGCTTGTATTGCCAGTCGATCTCGTCCGCCCGGGTCCCCACCTCAGGCGAATGCTCTAGACGTCTCGTGAGTCTCGAGTGCGTGGCCCGACGAGCCGGATGGCGGGCCGGCCCTCGCGATTCCAACGCGCTGTGCGGGGTTATCGTGGACGCGTGGCGGGCCGGGAGGTCAGATAATGGCCGCCGAAGCGATCGGCCCGCCGCCCCTCACCCCGGACCGGGCCAAGTGGCTCCACCGTCCGTCGATCGGAAGAACTCAGTTTCGCGGCTCACCAGCGCGACGTCCTGACCGTCGGCTGAGGCGGCAACGGCGAACGCTGATCCGGTGTATCCGGTCTTGGCCCATGAACGGCCTCCGTCTGGGCTCCGGAACAGGCCGTCGATGGCACCGGCATAGAGGACGCGGCCGTCGGCCGAGGCGGTGAAGCCGGTCATCGGGAACGTCGGCGGGGAAGTCAGCGCGGTCCATGTCCGCCCTCCGTCATCGCTGGCGCTCAAGCCGTTCGCGTCCACGCCGAAAAGTCGAGTGGTAGCTCCAGCTCGCACGGCAGTGGGGAAGAGGACGTTGTCGTCCCGAACTCGCTCAAAGTGCACGCCAAAGTCCGTGCTCTCCCACAAGCCCCCGGTGGCCAGATAGGCCCACATCCGGGCAGGATCGGATGGATCGCGGGTAAAGCCGTGAATGTCGAGGCTGGGCAGATCGCCGTTGATTGGCGCCCAGGTCTGGCCGCCGTCGCGGCTGGCGACGAACACGTCGTGACCAGCGATGACGATCGAGGCGTCGCTTGCCGGCGACATGCTCATGGCGTCATCGCGAACCGGAAGCTGCGACCAGGTGCGGCCGCCGTCGTTTGTCTCCTCCAGCCCGCCGTGGTGGCCGAACAGGAGGTGCTGGGGGTCCTCGCCGACGAAGGCAAGGGAATGGACGTCAGCGGATCCGAACTTTGCCCAGGCCATCGGTGCACCGGACGCGGACGGGCGCAGCAGCAGAAAGGCCGCCAGGCTGATAGCGACCGCCACGACAACGGCTGCGCCGGCGATGACCGCCGTCGGCCGGCGCTTGGGCGGCGGAGCCTTGCGGCGTTTGGCCACTACATCGCGGGCGTGTAGGAAGCGTCCAGGTACTTGCTGGGCTCGTCCCGGAACTCGAGGAGGCAGCCCTTGCCGCAGAAAGCGTACTCGGTGCCATCGTGCGTGAAGGTCAGGCCCTTCTCGCGCGCCTGGGCGGGATCCACGGTCATCCCGCAGACCGGGTCCTCGGTTGGCGCGATTGTTCGCTGCTCGGTCATGGTGTTGCGACCTCCTGGGCTTCGGCGACTTCACAGATCCCGGCGTCGACCGGCGCTTCGGCCCTTGCGGCTCGCTCGGCGTCCAGGGCCGCCTTGATGTCCGGATAGGCGTCCGACAGGCAGCACGAGCAAGACTCATACCAGCGACGCATGCCTTCGTCGATCACCGGGAGACCACTCGACTGCGGGACGGTGATCGCGTGGGCTCTCTCGGCCTTGGCGGCGTAGATCGCCGGCTCCTCTTGGAAGGCGCGCATGCAACCGGGCCGGCAGAAGGCGAAGGTCTTGCCCTCGTGCTCCAACGTGAGGCCGGCTTCCTCCGCCTTGGCGACGTCCACGGTCATGCCGCAGACGGGGTCGAGCACGCGCTCGGGTCGGCTTCCACTCATAACGTGTCTCCTTGTCAGGCGGCCGCGGGCCGCAGTTGCGGACTTGGCGTGTCGCGGCGCAGTGTGAGGCGCCGCAACAGTTGGGCATTGGCGGCGACGATGATCGTCGATGCGCTCATCGCAATGGCGCCGACGGCCATCGGCAGATCGATCCCCCAAGGCACGAACACTCCCGCGGCCACCGGGATGGCGACGAGGTTGTAGCCGGTCGCCCAGATCAGATTCTGGATCATCTTGTTGTAGGTCGCCCGGGACAGTTCGATGGCCGCCACGACGTCACGCGGGTCGTTTCGAACGAGGACGATGCCGGCTGACTCGACAGCCACGTCGGTGCCGGCGAGCATCTGGCGGACCGCCGCCCTCGTCGTACGCATCGGCTCATCCACCAGACG
>CAZTAI010000204.1:0-3143 GCA_964611555.1 uncultured Chloroflexota bacterium
TTGCACTTGAGGCAGCGGTCCGACTCGGCGACGGCCTGCGCCTCGCTGTAGCCCTGGTTCGTCTCGAGGAAGAGCCCGCGGCGGTCCTGCTTGCTGAGCTTGGGCATCTCCTGCCGCGGGATCCGGTCGTAGTCGGCCGACATGTTGTGGTAGACGCGCGCCATCTCGCCCTCGTTGGCGATGATGCCGAGGTTGTCGGGCGTGCTCGAGCGACGCAGCGTCACGACCTCGTGGTACTCGGGCGTGTTGACCGAGATGGCGTTGGGGTCGAGGAACCAGGCGATCTGCTGCGCTGCGGACCTGCCCTCGGCGACCGCCTCGATGATCGTGCTCGGCCCTGTGCGGTAGTCGCCGGCCACGAAGATCTTGTGCACCTTCGTCTGCAGCGTGTCCGGGTCGATCTCCAGGTCGCGCACGCGCTTCACGCGGAACTCGGGGACATCCGCGAGCCAGGTCGCGTCGGGCGACTGGCCCAGCGCGAGCAGCACCGTGTCGCACTCGATGACGAACTCGGAGCCTTCGATCGGCTCGGGCGAGCGCCGGCCGCTCTTGTCGGGAGCGCCGAGCTTGTTGCGGACGAACTTCACGCCTGAGACGTGACCGGCCTCGTCGACCAGGAACTCGACCGGCGAGGCCAGGTACACGAACTGGATGTCCTCGCGCTGCGTCTCGGTCAGCTCCTCCTCGTCGACGACCATCTCCTCGCGGCCGCGGCGGTACACGATGTAGACCTGCTCGGCGCCGAGTCGCCACGAGGTCGAGCTGCAGTCCATCGCGGTGTAGCCACCGCCGAGCACCACGACGCGCCGGCCGACCTCTACGGGTCGCCCGCGGTACGCGCGCTCCAGGAAGACGATCCCGCCGTAGACACCCGGCGCGTCCTCGTTGGGGAGGCGCGGGTAGTTCGGCTCGAAGCAGCCGCCGCTGATCAGGACCGCGTCGTACTCGTCCCGAAGGTCCGAGAGCTTGACGTCACGCCCGACGTAGGTCTGAAGCCGCAGCTCGACGTTGTCGTTGACGATCCCGCGGATGTCGCGGTCGATGACCTCTCGCGGGAGGCGGAACGGCGGGACGCCCGCGAGCGCGGTGCCACCCGCCTGATCCAGCGCGTCGAGGATGGTCACGCCGAAGCCGAGCTTGGCGAGGTCGCTCGCGGCCGCGAGGCCCGCGCAGCCGGCACCGACGATCGCCACTCGCTTGGCGGGAGGGCCGTAGACGGGCGGCGGCGGCTGGGTGTAGCGGTGCCCGTCGTTCCGCACGTTCTCGTGGGTCCAGTCGGAGAGGAACTTCTTGACGTAGCGGATCGAGAGGGGCTTATCGATCTCCTTGCGGCGGCAGGCCGTCTCGCACGGCGCCGCGCATACGGATCCGCATATCGAGGCGAGCGGGTTGGGGTCGAGCGCGAGCTCCCAGGCCTTCTCGAACTCGCCGGCCGCTGAGAGGTTGAGGTAGCCCCGGCAGTTCGTCTTCACGGGGCAGGCTTCCTGACAGGGGATGTTGTCCTGGTACCAGGACGGGCCCACCTCGACGACCTGGTAGAGCTCCTTCACTGACAACGTCATGCTACCGACGCGTAGTGGATGGTCAAACGCTTGTGCTGGAGCGAAAAGTGCGCCTGGACGGAACGCACGACGACTTCATGTGCGAGCGGCTGCTGCTCGAGCCGGGGAAGCGGGCGATCCTCCGTTACAGGGTGGACCGCGAGTGGCACATCGCGGACGGGGCGCTGGTCGTGCCGGCGGGTTCGGTGAACCTCGCCCACTACTGGATGGACCGCCCCTACAACGTCTACCAGTTCATGGCTGACGGCCGGACGCTCGCGTTCTACTGCAACGTCGCCGAGCCGACCGCCATCCGGGAGGACCTGGTCGAATACCTCGACCTCGCGGTCGACGTGCTCATCCGGCCGAGCGGCGAAGCGCTGGTCCTCGATGAGGATGAGCTGCCGCCCGACCTCGCCCCGGAGCGCCGGAAGCACATCGCCAAGGCGGTGGAAGAGCTGACCAGTGGCCCGCGTCGCCTCATCTCGCAGATGGAAGAGGCGAGCCGCGCAGCGCTCCGCCGGCCCTGACAGACTCTGACCATGGTCAAGCACTGCGCGTTGAGCGCCTTAAGAGGCGCGCGTTGAGCGCCTAAAGAGATGAAAGTCCACGAGTACCAGGCGAAGACGCTCCTCGAGCGCGCCGGCATCCCGATCCCGACCGGCCGCATGGCCACCACCCCGGACCAGGCAGAGGCCGCGGCGCGCGAGATCGCCGCCCCGGTCGCGGTCAAGGCGCAGGTCCACGTCGGCGGGCGCGGCAAGGCGGGAGGCATCAAGCTCGCGAACACACCGGCCGAAGCCCGCGACGCGGCTCGCGCGATCCTGGGGATGGACATCAAGGGGCTCAGGGTCGCGAAGGTCTACGTCGAGCGCGCCGCGAAAGTGAAGAGCGAGCTCTACCTCGGCATCACCATCGACCGCGACAAGCGCCGCCCGGTGGTGATGCTCTCGACCGTCGGCGGCATGGACATCGAGCAGGTCGCGCTCGATCAGCCTGACCGGATCGCGCGCGGCTGGCCGGACCCGCGCCTCGGACTGCTCGCCTTCGAGGCGCGCCGCCTCTGCTTCGAGGCCGGCGTCCCGAAGGAGCTGGTCGCCGAGATCGCGGGGATCGCCGAGCGCCTCTACCGCCTCTTCGAAGACACCGACGCGACGCTGCTCGAGATCAACCCGCTGTTCGTGCAGGAGGACGGCTCGGTCATCGCGGGCGACGCGAAGCTCGACGTCGATGACAACGCTCTTTACCGTCGGGCGGAGCTAGCCGGCTGGAAGGAGACCACGGCCGACGAGGCCATGGAGGAAAAGGCGCGCGAGCTCGGCTTCAGCTACGTGCAGCTCGAGGGCGACGTCGGGATCATCGGGAATGGGGCGGGGCTCGTCATGAGCACGCTCGACGCCGTCCAGGGAGCCGGTGGCCGCGCCGCCAACTTCCTCGATGTCGGCGGCGGCGCGCGCAAGGAGGTCGTGAAGGCGGCGCTCGAGATAGTGCTGGCCAACCCGCGCGTGCGGAGCGTGATGATCAACATCTTCGGCGGCATCACGCGGGGCGACGAGGTGGCCAAGGGGATCCTCGCGGTGATCAGCGAGCACCCCCCGCGTG
>CAZTAI010000205.1:0-3137 GCA_964611555.1 uncultured Chloroflexota bacterium
TACGCCGGCGGTGCGGGGAGAGTGATCCTCGTCGTCGGGACGCAGAAGATCGTGCCCGACCTCGAGGAGGCGATGCGCCGCATCGATGAGTACGTCTTCCCGCTCGAGGATGCCCGCGCCCAGGCCGCGTATGGCATGCACACCGGCGTGAACAAGATCCTGATCATCAACCGTGAGACCACCCCGGGCCGGATGACCGTCGTCTTCGTTGACGAGGTCCTCGGGTTCTAGCTCGACAAACCAATGGAGGAACGCACATGACCACTCAGATCGAAACTAGAGAGCGCGAGATCGTCCTCGTCGAGGACGCCAAGATCCGACCGATGATGGGGATCGACGTCCTGGAGTCATTGCCGCACAGGCGGATCCCCTACGAGCTCGTGGATCCCTACATCCTGGTCCATGAGGCCACCGTGCCCATCACTCCGGAGTTCGCGAGCCTCGACACGAAGCACCCGCATCGTGGCTTCGACAACATCTGGTACATGCTCTCGGGTTCCGCCAGCACCGGTCACACCACCGGTCCGGGCGGCGCGACGGAGCGCGCGCGGCTCGACACCGGGGCGCTGCTCAAGCTTCGGACGGGCCGAGGCATCTGGCACGCCGAAGGGATCGGCGAGGACGAGCTCCGCGAGGGCAAGACCGGGGTCTACATGCACAGCGTCCTCTTCTGGGTGAACCTCGCCCGCAAGGACAAGAACGCGGAGCCCACCTCACAGGTGCTCCGGCCGCACGATGTGCCTGAGAAGAAGGACGGCGACGCGATCGTCCGAACGCTGGTCGGCGAGGGCTCTCCGGTGGAGCTCGGTACGCCCGGGCTCATCCTGGACGTCCAGCTGCCGAATGGCGGAGCCTTCAAGACTCCCGTTCGTGCCGACTTCAACGGCTTCGTCTACATGCTCGAAGGCGCGGCAACGCTCGGAGCCGACCGGCGACGGGTGATCCCTCCACAGATCGCGGTCCTCGGCCCGGGTGATGAGCTGACCGTTCAGGCTGCGGGGCCCGGGACGCGCTTCCTTCTCATGGCCGGAAAGCCGTATGGAGAAGAGCCGATCTACAACGGGCCGTACGTCGACTGACCAGCCGTATGATCCGGCGACGAAGGATCAGCAGAGCTTGGGCGCTTCCGTGGGCAGCGAGCCGGTCCGGACGATCGGTCGCGAGGAGCTCAAGGCGAAGCTCGACCGTCATGAGGACTTCAAGCTGATCATGGCGCTCACGCGCTGGGCCTACGACGTGAAGCACATCCCCGGATCGCTGCATTTCGACACGCCCGACGAGCTCTACGCGGCGGTCCGACCCGATGACGAGGTAGTCGTGTACTGCACCAAGATCGATTGCCACTCGAGCGTGGCGCTCTATCGCGATCTCGTGGGCCGCGGGTACCGGAACGTGCGGCGCTACGAAGGCGGACTGCTCGACTGGGAGGACGCCGGGCTGCCGCTAGAGGGACGATCGGCGCAGGCGACATGAGCGCGTGGCCGCCTCTTCCTTACGAGGACTGGAAGGACACGCTCTACGCGGTCCACCGGTGGACGCAGATCGTCGGAAAGATCCGCCTGGCCAACACGCCGCTGGTCAATCACTGGTGGAACTCGGCCCTCCAGGTCACACCTCGAGGATTGACGACGGGGCTTGTCCCGACCGGTGCTGAGGCCTTCCAGATCGATCTCGACTTTGTCGGACACGAGCTCGGGGTCGAGACCAGCCGCGGCGCCCGCTCTTCGATGCAGCTTCGCTCGATGTCCGTTGCCCAGTTCCACAAGGAGCTGCTCGAGTCCCTCGCGCGAGTAGGCGTGCCGGATCCTGGGATCACGGGCGCGCCCGTCGAGGTCGCGACCGCGATCCCCTTCAAGAAGGACGTGGCGGTCAGGCCGTACGACCGTGACCAGGTGGGCCGGTTCGCCGAGGCCCTGGTGCGAACGCAGATCGTCTTCGAGCGCTTCCGCGCCGGTTTCCTCGGCAAGGCGAGCCCCGTCCAGTTCTTCTGGGGTGGGTGCGATCTGGCGTCGGCGCGCTTCAGCGGGCGGGTCTCGCCGGCATATGCCGGTGGGGTCCCACCGCATGTCGACCCCCACGTCATGCATGAGGCCTACTCGCACGAGCTCTACGCCGCTGGCTTTTGGCCCGGCAGCGAGGATGTCCGCCGCGCGGAGTACTACGTTTATGCGATGCCGGCGATCGATCGACTTCCCGCGGCGGCGATCGAGCCCGACGCGGCCGCGTGGGACCCAGCGCGCGGCGAGTTCCTGCTGCCGTACGAGTCCGTCCGAACATCGGCAGATCCTGAGGCGATGCTCCTGTCCTTCCTCCAGAGCACCTACGACGCCGTGGCGGATCTCGGTGGCTGGGACCGGGCCCTTCTCGAGGAGCGCGTCGCGTGCGAGTGCGATCCGGTAGCGCTGGCCGTGCGCGGTCGGCGGTGGGCATCGTGAGCGACACCGCCGCGCACTGCGCGCACCTGCGGGATGCGCGCGACCACAGTCCGAACACGCCTGACGGGTGTGAGGAGTGTCTGGCCACCGGCGACACGTGGGTGCACCTGCGCCTCTGCCTCGCGTGCGGCCACGTCGGCTGCTGCGACAGCTCCAAGAACAAGCACGCGACGAAGCACAACCGCTCCACGACCCACCCGGTGATCCGTTCGTTCCAGCCGGGCGAGGAGTGGCGGTACTGCTATCCAGACGATCTCTTCGTCGAGTAGCGGTAGCACCCAAGCGGTAGCGCGCTGGCTTTCCTGGCGTCGGGGTAGACGACACTTGTTTTGTGAGTCCGCTGGCCCGCAAGGTCGCCCTGGCGTTCATCGTCCTGATCGGCATTCCGGCGCTCATCGCCGGCTCGTGGCGTTTCGACCTCTTCCACGTCCGATCTAGCGAGCCGTTCGGCTCGGTGGCAGCGGCCTTCGAGCCGCCTCCTTCGGACCCGGGCTACGCGTGGACGCGCAACGACAGAGCCGTCTCGGTCTTCGAGCTGAACACGACCGCCGGTCCTGACCACTGCAACTGGGAGTCGGCGACCTTCATGATCATCGGGTGGCCGCCCGGGACGGTCGCGATGCAGGCCGCCATGGCCAGGCAGTACGTACGCGACCCCCACGGGGTAGTTCAACACTCGCTTCTAGAGCCACTGGTCCGCAA
>CAZTAI010000206.1:0-3122 GCA_964611555.1 uncultured Chloroflexota bacterium
CGGAGCCGTCGCGCCCGGCACCGCGGGGGCCGGCCGGCGCGCGCGGCGCGTGGTGCGCATGATCTCGGGCTCGACCATCTGGCCGACGGCCGTCGCGCGGATCTCGAGGTCCTTGTGCATACCCGGCTCGATCGTGACCTGCCAGGTGCAGGTGATCTCGGTCTGCTCGTACAGGCGCTCGAAGCCCTGCTCGGAGTTCGCGACGGCGTAGATGGGCTGACTGCTCACTTCGGATCCGGGGTCGATAGCGAACGTGATGTCGAAATGGCGCGTCTCGGAGTGAACTAGCACCTCGGTCACATTCCGGTGCGTCAGCGGCTTGCCCGGGGTGGTCTTGCGCGTGCCGAGCGTTATGACGTCGCCCGTGCCGTTCTCCGAGAGGAGCGCGATGTTCATGGCGCTCGTGAAGGTGACGGTCAGGTCCTCGTCGCCATCGTTGCGAAGGCGGTAGCGCACGCCCACGGCGAGTCCCTCATCGGCGATGCGCAGGTCCTTGCGGATCCCGAGACCCGGGACAGCTGCGATCGAACGAGCCGGTGGCTCGAGGATGAGGCTGACCGTCCTCGCCTCGCGCTGCGGCGTGAGCGCGTAGGGGATCGCGTGCAGCACGACGGGCTCCTCGCGACCGATCCGGACCGTGTCCTGGAAGAGCGCACGGCGGCCGGGGTCGTACTCGAGCAGCTTGGTGAGGCCGCGCTCCTTGGCGCGCACGGCTTCGTGGATGGAGCGCGATGTCTTCTCGCCGGCCTTCCCGATGAGCAGCTTCCCGGCCTTCTCCGCACGGCGGAGCGTCTCGTGCGCCGCCTCGGGCCGGCGGGCCAGCGTGTCGATGAGGTTGGTCGCTGATGCGTAGAGGTCCCACTCGATGACGGCGCCGCCTTCGAGGTGGACGAACACCGCGCCCGCGTTGCCGCGGAAGAGGTACTCGTCCTGACCATCGACGTCGTAGTCGCGCTGCTCGCCGGCCGCGACGCGCCGCTCCGCGAGAAGGCGCTCGGCCTTGAGCAAGGACGCGTAGGCGTCGGCCCGCAGGTGCGGCAGGTACAGGCCCCCGAACACGCCGTGCCAGTAGACGTCGTTGCCCTGCGCGCGCCAGAGGTTCTGCTGCGCCTGGCGCACTTCTATCGAGCTGTCGAGGATGCTGCGTCGCGCGAGCTCCTCCGAGACGATGAGCATGCGCTTGTGCAGCGCGTTGGCCTCCGGGTACTTGGCGAAGAAGTTCCGCCACGGCGGCGTCACGACCAGCGAGGCCAGGTCGTCCTTCAGTGCGTTGCGCGCCTGCGCGAACCGCCGCGACGCCTGCGCGTCGACAGACCACTCGCCCATCTCGGGGTACGAGCCACCCGGCAGGTACACCCGCCGCGATGGCCGCTGGAAGATCCACGCGTTCTCGAGCGTCACCGTCTCGAGCCAGTCCTGCGCCGCGAGCGCGGTGAAGAACTCCTCGAGCCAGCCCTCCTTGTGGACACGCTCGAAGGTCCCGGGCCACGCGCCGAACTTCTCGCCGTCATCCGCGTACACCTGCAGCCGAGCGCCGGCGGCGTGCCGCTCGCGCAGCTCCTTGATCGCGGCGCTCACCTCGCGGAACGGGATGAGGTACCGAAGACGGACGCTGCCGGGGAAGACGACGACCGGGAAGCCCTGGTCCTCAGTGATGAACGAGGCACCCAGGTCCTCGCGGCGGATGCCCGCCTGGAGGAAGTGCTCCTCGTCGAGCGTCGTGTAGGCGACGCCGGCCTCGGCGAGCAGCGATGGCACGTGCGGCTCCCACACGCGCTCGGTCAGCCACGCTCCGAGTGGCCGGTGGCCGAAGATCGCGACGATGCGGTCCGTGAGCGCGCGGATCTGACCGACCGCGTCACGCCTGGGTACGCCGACGAGGATCGGCTCGTAGTAGCCGCCGGTGAGGAGCTCGACCTGGCCGCGCCGCAACAGGTCCGAGAGATCCCCGATGACGTCGGGCCGGTTCGCCTCGAGCCAGTCGAGGAGCGGTCCGGAGAAGTGGAGGCTCGCTTTCACTTCGGGGTGCCTGTAGAGGCTGGCGACCAGCGGCGCATAAGCGCGCTCGGTCACTTCCTCGAATACATGGGGGAAATTGCCTGCCGGCTGATGCTGGTGGAACACCAGCGCCAAGCGCAGGCGGTCGGCCGCCATCTGGACCGATCTTACCGCAAAGCCTGTGTGTTCCCTTCATTCGTACGGTCGCCGTACGAAACGCGGCCGAACGTGTCGGCAGCAGAGACATCGAGGGTCCATGTGGACCCTGGCTCGCCAGTCCGGGCCCGGCGCCTGTGCGGATCGCGGTCGATCTGCTGGGCTTCGTGGCCGTTGGGACGACTCAGGGCTGGACCTCATACACTTTGACGAGGCCGCCTGGCCTCATCTGTTCACTTATTAGGGGGAGCACACCTGTGGCTGAAGCCGTGAAGCTGGCCGTCCGCACCCGGACGGTGCTGGGAAAGAAGTCGGAGCGCCTGCGTCGCCAGGGCATCCTGCCCGGCGTCGTGTTCGGCGGCCACAAGGACTCCATCCCGGTCGAGACGGACGCGCACGCGTTCGAGCTCGGCTTCCGCCGCTGGGGCAGCACGACGCTCCTCTCGCTCGAGGGCCTCGACGGCGACGGCATCTCCGCCCTCATCCACGACGTCTCACGCGACCCGGTGACGGGACGCCTGCTGCACATCGACTTCGAGCGCGTGAGCCTGACCGAGCGCACTCACGCGGAGGTCCCGCTGCACTTCTTCGGTGCATCGCCGGCCGTGAAGAACGGCGCGGTCCTGGTGCACGCCCGCGACCACGTTCGCGTTGAAGCGCTCCCGCAGGACATCCCGCACTCCATCGAAGTGGACCTCTCGCGCCTCGAGACCATCGACGACGCCGTCCACGTTCGCGACCTCATCGTCGACACGACGAAGGTGGAGATCCTCGATCGCCCTGAGGAGCTGATCGTGAAGGCCGTTCCGCAGAAGGTCGAGGAGGTCCCGGTGGTCGTCGCTCCGACGGTCGAGGGCGCGGTGCCCGCGGAGGGCGAGGCTGCCGATGGCGAGGAGGGCGCGGCCGCGGCCGGCGCTGCTCCAGCCGCTGGCGCGAAGCCTGGTGCGCCTGGCGCTAAGCCTGGTGCT
>CAZTAI010000207.1:0-3117 GCA_964611555.1 uncultured Chloroflexota bacterium
TCACGGTCGACGCCCGCGACCAGCAGACGGCCGGCCACAGCCGGCGCGTGACCCGTTACGCCGAGGTCATCGCTGCCGCCATGGGGCTGTCCGCGGCCGAGGTCGAGCGCGTCCGTACCGCCGGCCTCCTCCACGACTACGGGAAGATCGCCGTGCGCGACCGGTTCCTCCAGAAGGCCGGCAAGCTCGACGACGCCGAGTTCGCCTACATGAAGGCGCATGCGGAGAAGACCGGCGAGTTCCTCGAGCACCTGCGCTTCCCGCCCGACATGCGCGACGTGCCGCTCATGGCGGCGCAGCACCACGAGCGCATGGACGGCAAGGGCTACCCGATGGGTCTTTCCGGCGACCAGATCCACGTGGGCGCGCGGATCGTGGCCGCGGCCGACGTCTTCGATGCGCTCACGGCACCGCGCTACTACAAGCCGGCCTACCCGATCGAGAAGACGCTCGAGATCATGGACGGGATGGGCGGGAACCACCTGGACACGGCTGTGCTCGCGGCGGTCCACAGCGCGCTTCCGAAGCTCATGGAGACGCTCGAGGAGCTGAAGGCGACGTGGCCGAAGCCCGGCGATGAGGGGATGGGCTCGATGCAGGAGGCCGCGCTCTCGGAGCGCGACCAGCCGGCCGCGAAGGCGCCAGCCGCGTCCGGCGGAGCGGGCTAAGAGCGAGTGAGAAGAATGGTGAGCGCATGAAGATCCGTTTCTGGGGCACGCGGGGCTCTATCCCCACGCCCGGACAGCGGACCGTCCGCTACGGCGGCAACACCGCTTGCGTCGAGGTGCGCGACGGCAGCGATGGGCTGCTCATCCTCGACGCCGGGACCGGCCTTGTCGAGCTGGGGCGGCACATGGCGCAGAACGGGAAGTCCTCGCTCGACATAGACCTCTTCCTCTCGCACCTGCACTGGGACCACATCCAGGGCATCCCCTTCTTCAGACCGGCGTACGACCCGAAGAACCACCTGCGCATCTACGCGCCGGTACACCCTCAGCCGCTCAAGGACCTCCTCGGTATGGGCATGGACGATCCCTTCTTCCCGGTCGATCTGGACGCGATCCCCGCCAAGATCGACATGGACGAGGTGCCGAGCGGCAGCAGCAGAACGGTCGGGCACTTCAAAGTCAGCGCCACCAAGATCCATCACCCCGCGCCGGCACTCGCGTACCGCGTAGAGGCCGATGGCGCCGCGGTCGCCTACGCGACGGATACCGAGGATCCGTTCTCGGGCACGGACAATCCCGTGATCGAGCTGGCGGCGAACGCAGACGTCCTGGTCCATGACGCGCAGTACCTCGACGACGACTACAAGAAAGGCTGGGGCCACTCCACGATCGCGACGGCCGTGGACGTCGCGGTGCGCGCGAACGTGAAGCGCCTCGTGCTATATCACCACGACCCCGAGCGCACCGACGACATGCTCGACAAGATCGGCGCGGACGCGCAGCGCCTCGCGCGCGAGCGAGGCAGCAGTGCCGAGGTCCTGGTCGCCTACGAAGGCATGGAGCTCTCGATCTAGGCCTAGGCGGCAAAGCCGCCTTCCTCTACGCGGGGGGCTGCGGCCCCCCGCCGGCACCCCCCTCGCCCTCGCGCCACAGCGGTCCGCGCTTTCGGACCGGCTCTAGGAGCTCCTCGTCCAGCGGATCGACCTCGTGACCCAGTGGCTGGGGCGGCTCCGCGCGCCAGCCCATCGCGCGGATCACCGCGTCGGACTGGTAGTACGTCTCGAGCGCGAAGACCACGAGCGCCCTGAATTCGGCCGGCAGCTCCTTCTCCACGGCCTGCAGCGCCGCTATACGCCGGTCCGGGGTCGCGCGGGTGAACTCGTGCGCCCCACCGAGCTCGCGCGCTATGCGAGCGACAACGCGCTGATAGGCGAGTCCATCCGGCGTCTCGACCGCGCTGAGCAGCGCGTCGTTCACGCCCACCTCGCTCGCCGCGGGTAGCGCGGCGTCATCGTCGCCCGGCAGGAGCACATCGACGATCACGTGGACGAGCCGGCCGATCATCGCGCCGCATCCAGTGCCAGGCCGTCGGCGATGCGGAGTGCGAGCGCGCCGATGGTGACGCCCGGGTTCACCGCGCCGGCGGTGGGGAAGAGGCTGCCGTCGGCCACGAGGACGTTCGGGATGTCGCGCAGCCGGCCGTGCCGGTCGGTGACCGATGTCGCGGCATCGCTTCCCATGCGCGCGGTGCCGAGCAGGTGCCAGCCTGTGTACGGCGCGAGGGGAACGCGCACGACGCGGAACGCCCCCGCGACGCGGAGGAGCTCCTCCGCCCGGTCGAGTCCGAAGGCGAGCGCGCGGCGCGTGTCGTCCGACAGCGTGTAGTCGATCCGGACGCCGGGAAGACCGTCCGGCTCGAGATCACCGGTGAGGGTCACCCGGTTCGCCGGGTCCGGACGATCCTCGGCCACGACCATCACGGGTAGCGAGTGCCGGAACTCCTCGCGCAGCTGACGCTGCGCGTCCGCGCCCCAGGCGGGCTCGATCCGCAGCGCCTGCTGGAGGAGCGAGTTCTCGCGCGTGACCTGCAGCTGCAGCGCGCCACCGAACGTCCGCCCCGGCCGCGTCTCGTAGAACTCGTGGCTGTAGATGGAGACGCCGACCGGCCCGCGCGGGCCATCGAGCTCCTCGCGGAACATGCCGCGGGCGTATGCGATGGGGTGGAACATCAGATGGCGACCCAGCGGCCCATCCGGATCGCGCGCGATGCCTGATGCGAGGAGCAGGCGCGCCGTGCCGATCCCATTCGCCGCCACTACGACGTAGGAGGCGGGCTGCTCTAGCTCACGGCCCGCCCCGTCCCGGTAGGCGACCCCGGTCGCGCGTCCTCCTTCGACGACGATCCGCTGCGCGATGCAGCCGGTGCGAAGATCGACACCGCGCGATACGGCTCCCGGCACCAGCTCGAGGTCGGCGGACCATTTGGCCGCGGTCGGGCAGCCGATGAGGCAAGGTCCCGCGCTGTTGCACGCGGGCCGGCTCCCGTGCGCAGCTGACGAGATCGCCGCGTCCGACGGCCACCAGTGCCACCCCAGCGCGTTGAAGGCACGGGCCGCCGTGGATCCAAGCCGTCCTATCGGCAGCGGCGGGAGGCGCGGCGATCGCTTCG
>CAZTAI010000208.1:0-3104 GCA_964611555.1 uncultured Chloroflexota bacterium
CCTTCGCGCCGGCACGCCTGGCAGCGCGCGTGGTCGGCGCGATGGAGGAGGCCGCCGAGGCCGAGGAAGCCCCCGGGCGCGGCCGCGTGCTTCGCGTGCGCGCGGCGGGAGTCCAGGTGCGGCGCTCGTGAAGGAGCACCATGTGCGCGTGGACAGGCTGGGACTGCTCGCGGACCGCGCGGTGCGCGGCGCCGTCGGCCGTGAGCTCCGACGCGAGATCGAGCACCACATGAGCATCGGATCGACCCAGGACCGCGCCCGCGCTCTCGCCGAGGCCGGCTACACGGCAGCGATCGTCGTCGCTGATGAGCAGACCGCGGGTCGCGGACGGCAGGGCCGCACCTGGAGCGCGCGCGCCGGCACCAGCCTGCTCGCCTCGTGGGTCTACACGCCGCTGCCCTCGGACCCCGCGCTGTTCGCGCTGCTGGCCGGCGTGGCCGTCGCGCGCTCTCTCGAGTCGCTGGGCGTGGCCGGCGCACGCCTCAAGTGGCCGAACGACGTGCAGCTCTCCGGGAAGAAGGTGGCGGGGACGCTCGCGGACGCGATCACGGCTGGCGACGGCGGAGCGGTCATCCTCGGCATCGGTGTGAACGTGCACCAGAGCGCGGCGGATCTCGGCGAGCTCGCCGAGCGTGCCACCTCGTGCGCGATCGAGGGTCTCGCTGTGGACCGGCTGGCGCTCCTCGCGCGCATCACCACGGAGCTGGACCGGCTCGCGGGCTCGGTGGAGGAGCGGCGCGCGGCGCTCGAGGACTGGCGTTCACGCTCGACCGTGCTTGGCCGCGAGGTCGAGGTCCGCGGCGCGGCGGGGTCAGTACGTGGCCTGGCGCGCGAGATCGCCGAGGACGGCGCGCTCGTGCTCCAGACGGCATCCGGCGATCAGCGCATTCTCGCGGGGGAGGTATCGCTCGTCTGATGGCACAGCCATACGCGATCGTCATAGATGGCACAGCGGCGCTGCCCGATGAACTATCGCGCGAGCACGACGTGCGGTGGCTACCGCTCAAGGTGATCCTGAACGACCAGGCGTTCGTGGCCGCCACGACAGCGGCCGATGCCGGCAAGCCGACTCATATGACCACTGAGCAGTTCTACGAGCGCATCCGGCCAAAGGACGTCAAGCCCGAGACCTCCGCGCCGAACGTCGAGGAGTGCCTCAACGTCTACGACGCGGCGATCGCGGAGGGCACGCGCGACATCCTGGTCCTCACGATCGCGAGCGAGCTGTCTGCCACCAACTCGGTGGCCACGACCACGGCGCAGCAGCGCAAGGACCAGGCACGCATCGAGGTGGTCGACACGCGGTCCCTGGCCGGCGGGATCGCGCTCATCGCGACCGCGTGCTCGCGCCTTCGCGCGAAGGGCGGCTCTTTCGAAGACGCGGTCGCCCTCGCGAAGGGGATGGCCGGGACGATCCACCTCTTCGCTGCCGCCGACATGCTCGAGTACCTCAGGCGATCCGGCCGGGTGTCCGGCGGCGCCGCGCTCTTCGGCACTCTGCTCTCTGTCAAGCCGATCCTCGAGGTGGCCGACGGCGTGGTCCACCCCGTGGACAAGGTGCGCACGCGCGAGAAGGCGGTCGCGCGTCTCAAGGAGCTGATCCAGCAGCGCACGCGCGCGGGCTCGAAGATCCACGCCTGCGTCCTCCACACCAACGACCCCGAGCGCGCGAAGGCGCTCGGGGCGTGGGTCCAGGAGCAGTACCGCTGCGTCGAGTTCTATGTGGCCGAGGCCGGTCCGGTGATCGGCGCGCGCACCGGCCCCGGCGTGATCGGGCTCTGCTGGTACGAGGACAAGACGGCGTGAGATTGCGCATGCCCTTCGGGCGGCGCAAGGAGCTGCCCTCACACCTCTGGACGCAGTGCCCCGACTGCGGCGAGATGCTCTTCAACAAGCAGCTCGCGAGGAACATGAACGTCTGCACGAAGTGCGAGCATCACTTCAAGATCGGCGCGCGCGAGCGCATCGAGATGCTCGTGGACAAGGGCTCGTTCGTGGAGCGCGACCAGCTGCTCACGTCGGGCGACCCCCTCGGGTTCACCGACAGCAAGACGTATCCGCAGCGGATCGAGGCGGCGCGCACCAAGAGCGGTGAGAGCGACGCGGTGATCACCGGGACCGCGCGCATCGCGGGAGTCACGGTGGAGATCGGCGTCATGGACTTCGAGTTCATCGGCGGGTCGATGGGCAGCGTGGTGGGGGAGAAGCTCACGCGCGCCGCCGAACGCGCCCTCGTCGACCGCTCCCCGCTACTCATCGTCAGCGCGTCCGGCGGGGCTCGGATGCAGGAAGGCACGCTCGCGCTGATGCAGATGGCCAAGATCGTCGCGGCGCTGGCCCGACTCGGTGAGGCCGGCATCCCGTACGTCAGCATCCTCACCGACCCGACGACCGGCGGCGTGCTCGCGTCGTTCGGCTCGCTGGGCGACCTCGTGATCGCGGAGCCCAAGGCGCTGATCGGCTTCTCAGGCGCGCGTGTCACGGATCAGACGATCGGCGAGCGGCTCCCGGCCGGTTTCCAGCGCGCCGAGTTCGTCCGGGATCACGGCTTCGTGGACCAGGTCGTTCCTCGCGCGCAGCTGCGTGACCGCCTCGCCTTCTTCATCGGCGCGCTTCGCACCACACCCGGCACCGAGATCCGCTGGAGCCTGTGAAAGACCCGATCGCCACGATCCGCAGCAGCGCGACCGCGCTCGGCCTGCGCCGGGCCGCCAATGGCAACGGTGGGCAGCTGCCCAGCGACGGGCTGCTGATCGTCGACACGTCGCAGGTCGCGGACCGAGTCAGCGCCTGGGACGCGGTCAAGATCGCGCGCGACATCAAGCGGCCGCACGCCCTCGACGTCATCGAGCGTGTCTTCGGCAAGTTCGAGGAGCTGCATGGCGACCGTTCGTTCCGCGACGACCCCGCGGTCGTGGCCGGCATCGCGCATCTCGATGGCAAGCCGGTCGTCGTCGTCGCCCAGCAGAAAGGCAGCTCGACCGAGGAGAACATCCAGCGGAACTTCGGGATGCCGCATCCCGAGGGGTACCGCAAGGCGATCCGCATGTACCGGCTCGCGGAGCGCTTCCACCTGCCGCTCGTCACGCTCATCGACACGCCCG
>CAZTAI010000209.1:0-3081 GCA_964611555.1 uncultured Chloroflexota bacterium
CCCCTCGACGACGTGCTTGGCCCACGCGACGAGACGATGCCAGCTGGTCGGGAACGGCTCCTCGTGCCGGTGATGCGCGGTGGCCGAACCCTGGCGGGTTCCACTGATACGGAAGAAAATCGGGACAGATGGCACTCGCTACTGCGTTGGTCACGGGCTGACGATAGCCGGGTAGGAGAGCCAGATGATCCCTCTGCAACTCGCCGGGGAACCGCCGGCCGGGCAGCCAGATGTGCTCGCGCGGAACGAAGAGATCGAGGTCGACGTGGCGGATGCCCGCCTGTCAGGCCACCTGACCGTTCCGCGCGAAGGTGCGCCGATCGTCGTCTTCGTGCATGGCAGTGGCAGCAGCCGACACAGCCCGCGTAACCGCTATGTCGCGGCCGAGCTGAATGCGGCCGGCCTGGGCACGCTTCTCTTCGATCTGCTGACGCCGGGCGAGGAGGCCGACCGGGCAAATGTCTTCGACGTACCCCTCCTGGCGAGCAGGTTACGCGACGTCACCTCCTGGCTCCGCGGCGAGACAGCCGTGGGTGACGCTCGCTTCGGCTACTTCGGCGCCAGCACCGGCGCGGCGGCCGCGCTGTGGGCAGCGGCCGAAACCGATGCCGACGTCGAAGCCATCGTGTCCCGCGGGGGACGGCCCGACCTCGCTGTGCCGCGGCTGGCGAGGGTACGCGCGCCGACACTTCTGATCGTCGGCGGTCGCGACGACATCGTTCTCGCGCTCAACAGAGAGGCGCAGGCTGCCCTGGTCTGCCAAAATGAGCTCGTGATCGTACCCGGGGCGACCCACCTGTTCGAGGAGCCCGGGGCGCTCGAGGCGGTTGCCGAGCGCGCCCGCGAGTGGTTCTTATCGTGGCTGACCCTGCCTCGCTAACGGCCGCCGCAATAAGGGCTGGTCCCGGGCAGACGATCGGCTCGCCGGCGCAGAACCTGGCGATCCTCGCCGGCTCAGGTCACGACAGTCTCGCCACAGATCTCGCCCGCCTGCTCGGACTGACCGAGCTGTCCATTGTCCCGGAGCGGTTCCCCGATGGCGAGCTCTCGGTGCGGATCACGGAGTCCGTCCGCGGTCGCCAGGCGGTGATCGTCCAGCCGACTGGGCCGCCCGTCGACGAGCACCTCGTTGAGTTGCTCGCCCTGGCCGACGCGTGTCGGCGCGGCGCTGCCGCGAAGATCGTGGCGGTCGTGCCGTACTTCGGTTACGCCCGGGGTGATCGGCGGGCCGGAATCGGCACGCCGGTCATGGCGAGCCTCGTCGCGCAGCTGATGCAGAGCGCAGGCATCAACCACGTCATAACCTTCGATCTCCACGCGCCCCAGATCGAGGGCTTCTTCCAAATCCCGGTCGACGAGCTGAACGCGATGCCCTTGCTCCTGCCGCCCGTGCGCGACGGTCTGGGATCGGACGTCGTGGTCGTATCACCGGACCTGGGGCGCCTGGGGCTCGCCGCGCTGTACGCGGACCATCTCGGAACAACCGCCGCCGTCGTGCACAAGCGACGGACGAGCGGGCGAGAGAGTCACGTGCTGCAGGTCGCAGGCGACGTCGCCGGCCGCCCGTGCCTGATCGTCGATGACATGATCGCAACCGGCGGCACGATCGCCGGTTGCGTGGATGCCCTCCTCCTAGCGGGGGCACAACCGCGCATCGCGATCGCCGCCACCCATGGGCTGTTCCTGGCCGGTTCCGCAGAGCTGCTGGGCCACCCCGCGATTGGCCCTATATGGGTCACGGACACCCTCCCTCAGCCGGCCGGTTCGCCGCCCCGGCGCAGCGTGGTCTCCGTCGCGCCGCTCCTGGCGGAGGCGCTTGACAAGCTCCGCTGAGCCCAGGGTGGCGCAGCCCCTGGACAGCCAAGGGCCCGGAGAGATCTCATGCCATCCGTCGTTGATGTGATCTCTGACGTGCCGTTCGTTGAAGTCATCGCTGAACGCTCCACCCGTTGATGCCATCTCTGGATGGTGTGGCTCTTAACCCCTCCGGGTCAACGATCAGGTTGCTCCTTGCCCACGGGAGGCGGTAGGGCCGAATGGCTCGAAATTCGATGACGCCGGACCCTTGCCTCCGCCGAGGAGGCCGGATGACCCGGCGCGGGGCCCACGATCGAGCCTTGGCTAAGGGTGCCAGGCGTACCGCGGAATGGCACCCAATGGCACTGGTGTCCGGGGCAAGATCGGTGGAGGCTGCAGGCAGATCGGGCAACGGATGATCAATCAAGGGAGCGCGAGGATTGTTTGCAGATCGCCGCGACGCGGGTCGACAGCTTGCCGACCGCCTCGTTCCGTACGCTGGCCTCCGGCCGATCGTCATCGCCATGCCGCGCGGCGGGGTGCCCGTGGCGGCGGAGGTCGCCGAGCGGCTGGGCGCGCCGCTGGACATCATCGTCGTTCGCAAGATCGGCTGTCCCTGGCAACCGGAGCTCGGGATCGGGGCAATCGCGGAGGGTGATGTTCGTGTCCTCAACGACGCGCTGATCGCCGACACCGGCGTCGGTCCGCAGGCGCTGGAGGATGTGACGGCACGTGAGCGGGCGGAGCTGGCCAGAAGGGTGAGTCAGTACCGCGGCGAGCGTCCTGCGCTTCCCCTCGAAGGACGGGTCGCCATCCTCGTCGACGACGGGCTCGCGACCGGCTACACCGCCCGGGCCGCCATCGCGGCCCTCCGGGCGAGAGGCGCCGAGCGAGTGATCCTTGCCGTTCCTGTCGCGCCCAAGGACAGCCTCGAAGCCCTACGTTCGCTGGTCGACGAGGTGGTTGTCGTCGAGACGCCCGCGTGGTTTTCCGGGATCGGCGAGTTCTACGACGACTTCAGCCAGACATCAAACGAAGAGGTGGTGGCGCTCCTCGAGGGCGCCGCATCTGTTGCGGGCGCCTCTGAGGCGGGCGTCGGTCGGCGATCGATACGTCCACATCCTCCGGCTTCACACCGGGCAGCACGACTTTGACGACGACCGCCCCGCGTGGTGTAGAGATCGAGGGCCGGCACGGCCGGGCGCTCACGGTTACCGAACGTGATGGGGCGCCAGAACCGCTCGTCGAGAACCGCTCAATAGCGTCACGGAACGAGACGACGTC
>CAZTAI010000210.1:0-3079 GCA_964611555.1 uncultured Chloroflexota bacterium
TCGTCGTGCTGGTCGCGGCCGACGAGCTTGAGCCCAGTAGCGGCGAAGGCATCGATCACGCGCTGCTCCTTCTCCACGACGATCCCGGCGACGATCAGCGTGCCGCCGAGCGCCACCCGCGCGCGGAGATCCGGCGCGATGCCGACCAGGACGTCCGCCACGAGGTTGGCCAGCACCAGGTCGAACGCGCCTTCGACGTCCGCCGCCGAGCCGGCTCGCACATCCACCCGCACATCGTTGCGCGCCGCGTTCTCGGTCGCCGCGCGGACCGCGAGCGGATCGTTGTCCACGGCGACCACGGGCCGCGCACCCCGCTTGGCGGCCCCGATCGCCAGGATCCCGGAGCCTGTGCCTACATCGAGCACGCTCCGGCCACCGACGTTCCGCTCGCCGACCGCCTCCAGGCACTGATGCGTGGTGGGGTGGAGGCCGGTGCCGAACGCCATGCCCGGATCGAGCACGATCGTCGTTTCCGCGCCCGGCACGACCTCGGTCCAGCTGGGCCGAATGAAGAAGGGCCCGATCCGCATCGGCGTGAACTGGGCCTTCCACGCCTCGAGCCAGTCCTCGTCGGCGATGCGCCGGACGCCGACCTCGCCGACCGGGCCGAGGCCGAAGGTGCGGAGGCGACCGATGGCCTCCTTCACGCGTCTGACCTTGATGCGCGCGGTCTTGTCGTAGACGAGGTAGGCCTTGACCACGTGGGACGCGCCGGGCTCGAGCGGCATCTCGACCGCGATCCCGTTGTAGCCAACACGGTCGAGGATCTCGCTCACGGCCTCGACGGCCTCGGGGTGGGACGCGACCGACAGCTCGAGCCACCGGACGGTGCCGGGCTCCGGCCGGTCGCGGCGCGGCTCAGCTTCCGCCGAGAGCGTCCTTGATGCGGCCGAGGACGTCACCGTCCTCGTCCTTCACGTGGCTGACCTGGAGCAGCTTCTGGTAGAGGGCCCGCTCTTCCTTCCCGAGCGAGCGTGGGATCACGACGTCGAGGTAGACGAGCTGGTCGCCTCGTCCGCTCGCGTGCACGCGCGGCACGCCCTTGGAGCGGAGGCGCACCGCCTCGCCGTGCTGCGAGCCCGCGGGCACCTTCACCTTCGCGAGTGCGCCGTCGATCGTGGGTACGGCCAGCTCGTCGCCCAGCGCGGCCTGCGCCGGTGTGATGCGCAGGATGTGGATCAGGTCGTCGCCCTCGCGCCGGAAGAGCGCGTGGTCGCGCAGCCGCACGAGGACGTAGAGGTCCCCGGGCGGTCCGCCGCGCATCCCGGACTCGCCCTCGGCCGACACCCGCAGCTGCTGCCCGTCGTCGATCCCCGCGGGGATGTTCACGTTCACCTTGCGCTCCGCCTGGATGCGGCCCTCGCCGCGGCAGTTGCCGCAGAGCTTGTCAATGGTCTGGCCCGCCCCGTTGCAGCGGGGGCACGTGCCGACCGTGACGAACCGCCCGAAGAGCGACTGCTGTACCTGCCGCACCTCGCCGCGACCGCTGCACGTCGCGCAGCTCGACGTCTTCGAGCCCGGCTCCGCGCCGTTGCCGCCACAGCGGCTGCAGGTCTCCTGGCGAGGCACGTTCACGGTCTTCAGGGCGCCCTGGACCGCCTCCTCGAGGTCGAGCTCGATCTGGACGCGCAGGTCCGCACCGCGGGTGGGCCCTCGCTCGCGGCGGCGTGCCCCGCCGAAGAACGTGTTGAAGAGGTCGTCGATCCCGAACCCGCCGGCCTCGCCGAACTCGCTGTTGCCGAACATGTCGTACCGCTGACGCTTCTGGGGATCGGACAGGATCTCGTAGGCCTCGGCTATCTCCTTGAAGCGCGCGGACCCGTCGGTCGAGGTGCTGACGTCGGGATGGTGCTGGCGCGCCAGCTTGCGATACGCGCTGCGGATCTCGTCCGCCGTCGCGTTCCGTTCGACGCCGAGGACGCCGTAGTGATCGGCCTTGGGCACGTGCCTAGTTTCTCATTCGTAGACTCTGGCGGTGATCCGGAGCGTGGTGCTGGTCCGGTTCAAGCCGGACGCGCGGCCCGAACAGGTCGCGGAGATCGAGCGCTCCCTGAGGGCCATCAAGTTCGAGGGCTGCACGCACTGGACGATGGCGAAGGACCTGGGACTTCGCGAGGGCAACATGTCCCACGCCTTCGTCGCCGAATTCGTGGACGAGGCCGCCTACCGTGCGTACGACACCCACGCGGAGCACAACAGGATCAGGCGCGAGCTGGTCGCGCCGATCGCCGAGAGGATCGAGCGCTTCCAGTACGAACTGAAGTGAGCCCCGCCCGGCTCGGACGGGGCTCACCCACTAGCTCGGCTTCTCGGTGAACTCGCCCTCGATGGTGTCGTCCTTCTTCTCGCCTTCGGGCTGACCCGCGGTCGCGCCGGCGGGCTCGCCGTTCTGCGGCTGCTGGGCCTGCTGCTTCTGCTGCTCGGCCTGGTACATGACCTCGCCGATCTTGTTGGCCGACTGGCGCAGGTCGTTCAGCGCGGAGCGGATCTTCTCGGTGTCCTCTGTCTTTAGGGCCTCTCGCACCGTCGTGATCTTCGCCTCGACGTCGGCCTTCACCTCGGCAGGGATCTTGTCCGCGTTGTCGCGCAGCGTCTTCTCGATCGAGTAGGCGAAGCCGTCGGCCTCGTTGCGCACCTCGATCTGCTCGCGCTTGCGCTTGTCCTCGTCGGCGTGTGCCTGAGCCTCCTTGAGGAGCCGCTCGACCTCGCCCTTATCCAGGCCGCTCGAAGCAGTGATCGTCACGTGCTGCTCGCGGCCGGAGGCCTTGTCGCGCGCCTTGACGTTGACGATGCCGTTCGCGTCGATGTCGAAGGAGACCTCGACCTGCGGCACGCCGCGAGGCGCGGGCGGGATCCCGTCCAGGAGGAAGCGAGCCAGGCTCTTGTTGTCGCCGGCCATCTCGCGCTCGCCCTGAACGACGTGGATCTCCACCTGCTGCTGGCCGTCGGCCGCGGTGGTGAAGACCTGCGACTTCGAGGTCGGGATGGTCGTGTTCCGCTCGATGAGCTTCGTGGCGATGCCGCCGAGGGTCTCGATGCCCAGGGACAGCGGGGTGACGTCGAGGAGCAGCACGTCCTT
>CAZTAI010000211.1:0-3074 GCA_964611555.1 uncultured Chloroflexota bacterium
CCGATCCGGTGAAGCCCTCGCGGAGGATGCGCTCGTTCTCCGCGAAGTAGCGCTCTTCGAGGGTGTGAGCGATCGCCTCGAGCTCCGGGCCGGGGACATCCGCGAAGAGCGCGAGCGCAGCGAGAGTGTCGTGGAGCTCCGGAGAGCGCCCGTCCCCCTTTGTATCCATCTGTTGACCCCTCCGGACGCGTCCGCGCCACGATAATGCCCGGCATGCCCGGGTCGCTGCCCAACGCATCATCCGCGACAGAGCCCGGCCTGACGCCCTCGGCGCGCCGCGACCTTCCGACCGGGACGGTCACCTTCCTCTTCACCGACATCGAGGGATCCACCAAGCTCGCGCGCGAGCTGGGTACCGAGCGGTGGCACGAGGTCCTCGAGCAGCACGCTGGAGTCGTGCGTGCCGCGGTGCGGGCGCATGCCGGAACAGAGGTCCGCACCGAGGGCGACTCCTTCTTCCTGGCGTTCCGCAGCGCGAAGCAGGCCGTCGCGGCCGCAGCCGGCGCGCAGCGGGAGCTCGTGCGGCAGACCTGGCTGCATGGCGCGACCGTGCGCGTCCGCATGGGCATGCACACCGGCGAGAACGCCGTGCCGGGCAGCCCCGAGAGCGGGGCCGACTACGTCGGCTACGACGTCAACCGCGCGGCACGCGTGTCGTCGGCCGGCCACGGCGGCCAGATCCTGCTCTCGTCGACCACACGGATGCTCCTTGGGGACGAGCTGCCCGATGGCGTGACGCTGAGGGACCTTGGCGAGCACCGGCTGAAGGATCTTTCTCAGCCGGATCAGCTCTTCGAGCTGGTCATCGAAGGGCTGCCGGACATCTTCCCTGCGCTGCGCACGCTCTCGGGCGTCCCGAACGACCTGCCGGTCCAACTCACGTCGTTCATCGGACGCCGACGAGAGCTTGCCGAGGCGCGCGGGCTGCTCGAGCGCACGCGCCTGCTGTCGCTGGTCGGCCCGGGTGGGACCGGCAAGTCGCGCCTGAGCCTCGAGCTCGCCGCGCAGGTCATGCAGCAGTTCGATGACGGGGTCTGGTTCGTCCGGCTCGCGCCGGTGACCGAACCTGACCTGGTCGCGTCGCAGATCGCGCATGCGCTCGGGCTCGTCGTCCCCGCGGCGCTCACACCGCTGGATCATGTCGTCGAGCATCTGCGCGATCGGCGGACGCTCCTGGTCTTGGACAACTTCGAGCACGTGGTCGCCGCGGCGCCGCAGATCGGCCAGATCCTCAGCGGTTGCTCGAAGGTCAAGGCGATCGTGACGACGAGGATCGTGCTCCGCATCACTGGCGAGCAGGAATACCCGGTGCCCCCGCTAGGGCTCCCCGATCCGAAGGCCGACCCCGATCTCGAAGCGCTCTCGCGATCCGAGAGCGTCCAGCTGTTCCTCGAGCGGGCGCGCGCCGCCACGCCGGACTTCATGCTGACCGCACAGAACGCCCGCGCGGTCGTTGGCGTTGTCGCGCAGCTCGATGGCCTTCCTCTCGCGATCGAGCTCGCGGCGGCGCGCGTGAAGATCCTGCCGGTGCAGGCCATCCTCGAGCGCCTAGCCTCCGGCCTCGGCATCCTCCAGAGCAGCGCGCGTGACCTCCCGGCCCGGCAGCAGACGCTCCGTGGCGCGATCGCCTGGAGCTACGACCTGCTGGATCCGGGCCTCCGCAGGCTGCTCCATCGCCTCAGTGCCTTCCGCGGCGGGGGCTCGCTGGCTGAGATCGAGCAAGTCTGCGGCCCGGCCGCCGAGGTCGAGCGGGAGGTCCTGGACGGGATCTCCGAGCTCGTCGACCAGAGCCTCCTACGTCGCGTCGACGCGGGCGGTGGATCTCGCTTCGCGATGCTCGAAACGATCCGCGAGTTCGCCCGCGAGAAGCTCGATGCGAGCACTGAGGCCGGTGAGATCGATCTCCGCCACGCCCGCGCGTACCTCGCCCTGGCGCAGGCCGCCGAGCCGGAGCTCACCGGACCCCGGCAGAAGGAGCTCCTCGATCGGCTCGACCTCGAGCTCGGGAACCTGCGCGTCGCTCTGGACATCTGCACCCACACGCAATGCGCGGACCGCACGGCCTGCGACTGCGGCCCCGCGGAGCATGCCGCCGATGATGCCCGCGTCGAGACATCGCTTCGCCTGGCCGGTGCTCTGTGGCGGTTCTGGCAGATGCGCGGGCACCTGCAGGAAGGCCGGCAGCGCGCCGAGCGCGTGCTCGCGCTCCCGGGCGCAGAGGCGCACCCGGAGGCATATCTCCGCGCGCTGGAGGCGGCGGGCGGCGTCGCCTACTGGCAGGGTGATCTGGACGCTACCGAGCGGCTCTACCGTCGTCGACTCGAGCTCGCCCGAGGAACGGCGGACCCGCGGACGATCGCGAATGCCCTCTATGACCTGTCCTTCGTCTACACCGTCCCGAGCAAGGGCCTGGACAAGGCGAAGGCCCTTCTCGACGAGTCCCTTGCGCTCTTCCGTGAGGTGGCGGACCGCGAGGGCGAGGCGAAGGTGCTCTGGGCCCTCTCGTCCTACTACATGGCCACCTACCGCTGGGACGACGCTGCCGCGGTCCTTCCTCCCGTCATCGAGACATTCCGGGCGGGAGGAAATCGCTTCGGTCTCGGCTGGGCGCTCCAGAGCTTCGCGCTGGCTCGCATACGGCAAGGTCGACTCGACGAGGCCGAGCCGCCGCTCGTCGAGGGAATGCGGATCTTCCGTGAGGCGGGTGACCTGTCCGGCATCGTCCTCTATTTGCACGATCTCGCGGAGCTCGCGGCCGCCCGGGGCCGGATCGAGCCCGCGCTGCGCATCTACGGAGGCGCGAGCGAGCTGGCGCGGAAGACCGGCTCGAAGCTGGCTGACGTGTGGCGCGAAGAGAACACCGTCTGGGCGGAGGCGACCCGGACGATGCTCGCGGCTCTCGATCCCGCGCAACGCGAGGCGCTGATGGCCGAAGGTGTCGCGATGTCCATGGACGAAGCGATCGATCACGCACTCGCGAACGCGACGGGCCTCTCGGCCGAGCGGGCCTAGCCTCCGGTCAGTCAGCCGGTCCGCGCGCGGGCCGGCCGGGCCCTGCGGCGATCTCGAGCGAC
>CAZTAI010000212.1:0-3042 GCA_964611555.1 uncultured Chloroflexota bacterium
GAGCTCACGCTGATGTTCCGGAAGATCCCGAGCAGGCTGACCTTCCCGTCCTGTCCAACGAGGGCGTGGTCGCAGAGCGCGGCGATCTTGATCTCAGGCGCGGCCACTAGGCCACCGGTCGGGTGACGATGCTCACCAGCCGGTCCGGCACGACGATCGTCTTCACTATCTCGCGGCCGCGCAGGCGCTCCTGCACCTTGGGACTGGCCAGGGCGGCGGCCTTCGCCGCGTCCTCGCCGAGCCCGGCTGCGACGTTCAGGCGGTCGCGCATGCGGCCGTCCACCTGGACGACCAGTACGATCTCCTCGGCGCGGACGATGGTCTCGTCGTACGTCGGCCAGGCCTGCGTGTGCACCGAGTAGCTGCCGCCGCGGCGCGCCCACAGCTCCTCCGAGATGAAGGGTGCGAACGGCGCCAGCAGCAGGATCAGCTTTCGGATCCCATCGTCACGCGTGGGTCCGGCCGACTCGGCCAGCCGCGTGCGCAGGATCATCAGCGCCGCGACCGCGGTGTTGAAGTGATAGTTCTCGACATCGGTCGTGACCTTCTGGATCGCGCGGTGGATGTCGCGCTCGAGCGCGGGATCGGGATCGCCGGCCACCGGCGCGGACAGCGCCAGCCGCCAGACCCCGTGCAGGAACCGCGAGACCCCGTCCATGCCGGATGCATCCCAGTCCGCACCGTTGGTCCAGGGGCCCATGAACATCGTGAACATGCGCAGCGTGTCCGCGCCGTAGCGGCTCACGTACTCATCAGGCCCGACCACGTTCCCGCGGGACTTCGACATCTTCTTGCTGTCGAAGACGATCATTCCCTGGTTGCGCAGGCGCAGCGCGGGCTCGTCGAACCACAGCTCGCCCAGGTCGCGCAGCGCCCTGCTGACGAAGCGCATGTACAGCAAGTGCAGGATCGCGTGCTCGATGCCGCCCGTGTACTGGGCGACCGGCAGCCACTTCCTGCCCTTCTCCTTGTCCATGAATGCGGTCTCGATCTTGGGATCCAGGTAGCGGTACATGTACCAGGACGAGTCCATGAACGTGTCCATCGTGTCGGTCTCGCGGCGTGCGGGGCCGGCGCATTTCGGGCAGGTGGTGTTCACGAAGGAGGCGGCCTTCGCCAGCGGATTGCCGCCCTCGACGACGAACTCGGCGTCGCGCGGCAGCACCACGGGCAGCTGCTCGTACGGGACGGGGACCGTTCCGCACTTGTCGCAGTACACGATCGGGATGGGCGTGCCCCAGTAGCGCTGGCGTGAGATCAGCCAGTCCCGCAGGCGGTACGTGACCGAAGCCTTCCCGATGCCGCGACGCTCGGCGTCCTTCGCTACGGCCTTCTTGCCGTCCTCGCTGCGCTGTCCCGTGAATGGTCCGCTGCGGACCATGACGCCCTCGCCCTCGTAGGGCTCGGCCACGCCCGCGTGCTCTGCGCCGTCCGTGGAGATGACCTCACGGACCTCCAGGCCGTACTTCGTGGCGAAAGCGAAGTCGCGGTCGTCGTGCGCGGGGACGGCCATGATCGCGCCGGTCCCATACGTCGCCAGCACGTAGTCGGCGATCCAGATGGGGATGGGCTCGCCCGTGTACACGTTCCTCGCGTAAGCACCCGTGAACACGCCCGTCTTGTCCGCGCCCTCGGCCGTTCGCACGATGTCTTCTGTTCGGCGCGCCTGCAGGGCGTAGCGCTCGACCTCGGCCTTGCGGTCAGCCGTCGTGACCTTGGCGACCAGCCGATGCTCGGGCGCCAGGACCATGAAGGTCGCGCCGTAGATGGTGTCGGGGCGGGTGGTGAAGAAGCGGATCTCGGAACTCGGGTGGCCCTCGACGGGGAACGCCAGCTCGGCTCCTTCCGAGCGGCCGATCCAGTTCGTCTGCATCACCCGGACACGCTCCGGCCAATCGATCCCCTCGAAGCTCAGCAGCTCGTCGGCGTACTTCGTGATCCGGAAGAACCACTGCTCCAGGTCGCGCTTGACCACGGGCGTCTCGCAGCGCTCGCAGCGGCCCGCGATGACCTGCTCGTTCGCCAGCACCGTCTGGTCCTTGGGGCACCAGTTGACGGGCGCGTTGGCCCGGTAGGCCAGGTCGTGCTCCAGGAACCGCAGGAAGATCCACTGGTTCCAGCGGTAGTACTCGGGGTAGCAGGTAACGACCTCGCGCCGCCAGTCGATCATGGCGCCCATCGCGCGGAACTGACCGCGCATGTGCTCCATGTTCTCCTCGGTCCACTTCGCCGGATGCATCTTGTTGCGGATCGCGGCGTTCTCCGCCGGTAGGCCGAAGGCGTCGAAGCCCATCGGGAACAGGACGTTCTTGCCGCGCATGCGCAGGTACCGCGCGGCGCAGTCGGCCGGCGAGAACGCGTACCAGTGCCCGACGTGCACCTGCCCCGACGGGTACGGGTACATCGTCAGGAAGTAGAAGTTCTCGCGGCCGGGTGCTTCATCAGGTGTCTCGTGGAGGCCCGTGCGCGCCCACTCGTTCGCCCACTTCTCTTCAATAGGCCCGGGCACGTACTTCTCTATGCGCTCAGCCGCCATGTCCTTCACCGCCATCGCCGATCCTCTCTACTGCGCTCCCGCGCACTTCTCCCTCGGGCTCGTTGAGCGCAAACAAAAGCCCTTCGTCCACAACAAAGGGACGAAGGGCCGATCGGCCTTCCGCGGTACCACCCTGATTGAGACGCTCCACGTGTATGAGCTTCGCTTGTGGACCTGGCGGGATTCGAACCCGCGACCCCCACACTGCCAGTGTGATGCGCTCCCACTGCGCCACAGGCCCAAAAAGCGTCTCCGCTCGAGCACGTCGATAACGGACGTGACCCCGGCGTCCCTTACTCCTAGTTCAGAGACGCAGCTCCCGGGCGAGTTCCGCCGTCCTCGCGCACCGGCTCGCACCATCCGCCGGCTCTCTGGGCTCGAGGGAAAGACGTACTGCTCCCGTTCGCAGCTGCTGTAGGCAAAGTATAGAGAGGCAGGCTCGGTGGCCTGCTCCTGTCGCTCGGCTTCGGCGGCCTCCTTCTCGCCCTACGTCGCGCGCGGATCAA
>CAZTAI010000213.1:0-3038 GCA_964611555.1 uncultured Chloroflexota bacterium
GAGCCGCGAACGTATCCTCGGCCGCGATGGTCCTGAGCGATCGTGACATCCGTGCAGCCATCGATTCCGGCCGCATCGGCATCGACCCTTACGACCCGCGCTGCCTCCAGCCCGCCAGCCTCGATATCCGTCTCGATCGCCAGTTCCGCGTGTTCCGCTCGAGCCGTCACGCGTACATCGACCTCGCGAAGGGCGTCGATGACATCACCGAGCTGGTCACGGTCGACCGCGAGCCGTTCATCCTCCATCCGGGAGAGTTCGTGCTCGGCTCGACCCTGGAGCGGGTGCGCCTGGGCAATGACATCGTCTCGCGCGTCGAGGGCAAGTCGTCGCTTGGGCGCCTGGGGCTCCTCATCCACAGCACCGCCGGCTTCATCGACCCGGCGTGGGACGGCCACATCACTCTCGAGCTCTCGAACGTGAACACCATCCCCATCACGCTGTATCCGCGCATGCGCATTGGGCAGCTGTCCTTCTTCAGGCTCTCGAGTCCCGCCGAGCGTCCCTACGGCTCGCCGGAGCTCGGGTCGTCCTACCAGGGCCAGTCCGGTCCCACACCGTCGCGCTACAAGCTGGACATTTAGTGGATCCGATCGCCTTCCTGCGCGTGTTCGCGGAAGCCTTCATCGAGGTCCTGGGCCGAGTGCTCACGGCGGCGATCTTCGTCCGCGTGCTGCTTTCGTGGATACAGGTCCAGCTACCCGTCGGGCTCGCGGACTTCCTGTTCAGTGTCACCGAGCCCGTCCTCGGCCCCATCCGTCGCGCGCTGCCGGCCATGGGCGGGATGGACTTCTCGCCGTTCATCGCCGTGATCGGGATCCAGATCGTGCAGGGACTGCTCCTGACGATCGCGCGCCTCTGACGCTCGAGCTCGAGGTCGTCGGGGACCGCGTCCGGTTCCGGGCACGTGTGACCCCGCGCGCTGCCCGTTCCGCTGTCGGCGGTCTGCGCGAGGGCGAGCTCGTGGTACGGGTCACGGCCCCGCCGGTCGAGGGCGCGGCGAACGCCGCGGTGATCGCCGCGCTGGCCGAGGCTCTCGGGGTCGCGCGCCGAGACGTGCGACTAGAGGCCGGCACGCGCGGGCGCTCGAAGGTCTTCAGCGCTCCCGCCGCGGCACGCGCAAGGCTCGAGCGCGTGGCGAACCTATCGTCCACCTCGTGAGGAGAGCGCTTGTCGCGGCCGGCCTGTTGCTCGGGCTCTTTGGCGGGATGTCCATGCCCGCGCTCGGGCAAGAGAGCTGGCTCATCGAGCGCTTCCACGCCGAGATCCAGATACGCCGCGACGCCAGCCTGGCCATCGTGGAGTCCATCGACGTCGACTTCGGCTCGCTCGAACGTCACGGGATCTTTCGCGAGATCCCCGTGCGGTACCAGGCCGACGACGACCACGACCGCGTGTACGACCTCGAGGTGCGCTCCGTGCTCGATGGCGCGGGCCGGACGGTGCCCTACGAGGTCAGCTCGCGCGGCGCGAACACCGTGATCCGGATCGGAGATCCCGACCGGACCGTGACCGGCAGGCAGACGTACCGCATCGCGTACGACGTTCACGGAGCGCTCAACGCTTTCGCCGACCACGACGAGCTCTTCTGGAACGTGAACGGCGAGTGGCCGGTCGCGCTGACACGGGTGAGCGCGCGGGTCGCGCTCGACGGCGGCATGGTCGAGAGCACCGAGTGCTTCGAGGGCGGATCGGGCTCGACCGCGCCGTGCCGCGTCACCAGGGAGGGTGATCTCGCCTTCTACAACGCGACGCGCGAGCTGGCGGGCTCAGAGCAGCTGACCATCGTCGCGGGGCTCCCCAAGGGGGCGGTCGCCGAGCCCGCGCCGATCCTCGAGCGGGCCCGCCGGGACGTGGATGACCTCTTCGAGGTCGGCCCGCTGACCCTCTGGGCGGCGGCGGCCGTCTTCCTGACGATCCTGGCGGGACTCTTCGGGCGCTGGCTCGTTTCGGGCCGCGACCGCCGGTTCCTAAAGCGGTACTACCTCGACCCAGCGTCGCGCGAGTCGCTGGCGGGTCCGCTCGACCGCGACGTCATCGTGACCGAGTACGAGCCGCCCGAGCTGCTCCGTCCCGCGGAGATCGGGCTGCTTCTGGATGAGACCGCCGACCCCAAGGACGTCACCGCCACGATCGTCCATCTGGCGGTCCGCGGCTACCTCACGATCGAGGAGGTGCCGGCGGGCGGCCTGTTCGGCAAAGGCGACCGGATCCTGCGGCGCCAGGCGAAGCCCCCCGACGACCGGCTGGCCGGCTACGAGAAGCGCATCCTCGACGGCCTCTTCGAGGATGATCCCGAGGTGAAGCTGTCGGAGCTGAAAGGGACCTTCCGTGGCACGCTCCACGAGGCGCAGAAGGACCTGTACCGGGACGCGGTGCAGCGGCGCTGGTTCGGGAGTGACCCGTACTGGACCAGGATCCGCTGGCAGGTGGCCGGCTTCGTCATCGCCCTTGCGGGCGTAGGCCTCACGTTCGTGCTCGCGTTCACGTTCGGCTGGGGGCTGGTGGGAGTGGCACTCGCCCTCGGCGGCCTGCTCTTCTTCGCCTTCAGCGGGGCGATGCCGAGCCGCACCGCACACGGCCGCGAGCTGCTGCTCCGGATCCTCGGCTTCCGCCGGTACATGGAGACGGCCGAGACCGAGCGCCAGCGGTTCGCGGAGCGCGAGAACATCTTCTCCGAGTACCTGCCCTACGCGATCGTCTTCGGTTCCGTGACCAAGTGGGCGAACGCGTTCGCGGGCATCGACGTGCAGAAGGCGACGGCGGGCTGGTACTCAGGCGCGTCGGTCGCGAGCATCGGCGCGTTCTCGAGCGAGCTCTCATCGATGTCGAGCGCGGTCTCCAGCGCGATCTCGTCTACACCCGCGTCGAGCGGGTCGAGCGGCTTCAGCGGAGGCTCGGCCGGAGGGGGCGGGGGCGGTGGAGGCGGCGGGAGCTGGTGAGCGCCTAGACGGAGGTGGGTGAGGATCGCGCGGGTATCAGATGTTCGTTCGGTGGGCTGTGCTGGATTCGAACCAGCGACTTCTGCGATGTGAACG
>CAZTAI010000214.1:0-3028 GCA_964611555.1 uncultured Chloroflexota bacterium
CCTTTCAGTCGATGCGTCCGCAGGTAGGTGTGGCCCTGCTGTGGCATGTTCATCAAACTCCCTTTGCCTCTCTCGCGGCCGCCTCCATCGCCTCGAACATCCGGGTCGCCGCGTCTTGCGTCAGCCGTTGGTCGAGGAGCGGGAGGTACGCTTCCTCTTCCTTGTGGAAGTGGAGCTTCACCAGGACGGAGAGCCCGTAGAGCACCATCCGAAGCTCGTTCTCTTGGGGGCGCGTCAGGACCCCGGCGGCCATCTTCGCCCGCAGCTCGCCCAGGAGCCGGGTCTGGCGTCCGACCTCCTCGTGGTCGAGGCTCATCGTCCGCGTCACCCCGGGCGCCCCGAGGAGCGTGTCGACGACCGGGTAGAGCGCCTCTTCCTCCGCCTTCGCGTGAGGGACGAGATGACCGGTGAGGAACTCCTCGGCCTCGCGGACTTTGGCCGAAAGCTCCGTCGGGGAGCTCTGGCCGATCGCGTCCGCGGCGATACGTAGTGACTCGACGTGGGGAAGCAGCTCGGCGTGCTCGTCGCGCAGTGGTTGGGTAAGCATCGAACGTACCTCCTGCGCCCATGCTCCCACTCCGGGGAGCGCGTCGCTGCGGCTGCGCGCCGGCACCTGCGACGTCAACGTCGTCAAGCCGCAACTATCTGTCGTGCGTGTGCGCGGCCAGGATCCGCGTGTCACCAGCACGTCGCTGACGATGGCCACCATGCGGGTCTTCGATCAGTTGGCGCTCGCGCAGCTCGTTGGTCTGTACAGCCACGTGTACAGCCAACGGGTCGGTATGAGCCGGGACGAGGCGGGATGAGCCGGGACGACGAACGCGGCGAACGTTCCGAAACACTCGAAATCGCTGGGGTTCGCGAAGGCCGACGGCCATCTTGAAAACCGCTAAGTCCTTCGGGGCTTCGTGGGTTCGAATCCCACCCCCTCCGCATGTTGCTGGCGTTCTCGGTCGTTTTCGCGATCGATTCCGACCAGCTCGCGGTCACGTACAGCCACGGTACAGCCACTGACGCGGGATCAACCGGGACGAGTCGGGACGAAGCTCACAAGTGCGAACGCCAGGATGTCCTCGCGCATTCGCGGGAGCAGCAGCGAAATATCGTTCGACCATTTTGTGTCGCGGCGTCCTTAGCGGGTCGGTCCGTTCTCGGCGATCGGTAGTGCGAGCACGAAGACGCTCCCGGCGTCGCTGCTCGACTCCAGCCACAACCGGCCGTGATGCTCCTCGGCGATCCGCCGGCTGATGATCGAGACGCCGTAGTTGCCGGCGACCTCCTTGAGCATCTGGGCGCGGCCGAGCCGGACGAGGCAGGTCGTTCATGACGGGAGCGTCATGAACGGCGCTGCACCAGTGGCTACCATCGAAGGGAGTCAAGCGGATCGCCGCAACTCGATCGAAGGAGTCGAATCATGTGCATGAACTGTGGCTGCGGTAAGAACGAAGAGCGGCACAAGCCCACCGACATCACCCTGAGCGACCTCACAGCAGCGGCCAAGGGCCACGACATGGAGGTTGAGAAGGCCGCCGATAACATCCACGATGGCGCGCGAGCGTTGAAGAAGAGCGGCCAGATCAGCTAGCGCCGCGCTCCGCGACCGTGGGGTGCCGACCCACGCCGACCTTGGATGACCTGACCTATGCAGGCTCGTGTGCGGCTCGCACGTTCGAGATACGGAAGAGGAGGCGTGGATCGATGTCTACGAAAAGATCGAGCACCGAAGGCTTGTCCGTGCCATTTGGCAGCGGGGAGAAGGCCGCCGACCCCGAGCGGACGACGACTCCTGTCGAGGAGACACTTTCCCGTGCGCTCGTCGTCGGCGCGGTGCTTGCCGTCATTGTGTCGCTCATCGTTGTTGCGGTCGTGAGTCGCGTCGCCGGGCTCGCCGGCTTCTGACCTTCGGTCGCTGAGCGCCCGTACCAGCTGTACTTCCCAGGGACGCTATTGACAGTAGAAGGGGCTCCGTCGGTCGATGACGGCTTCGCCCAGTAGGCGGAGGACCTCCGGCGCGCGCTCCTCAGCTCGACCTGGCGGCGCGTGCGGCGGCGAGAAGGTTCTCCGGCGGCGTGTCCGCGGGGATCGAGCACGCGGGGGCGAGCAGCAGGCCGGCGCCGCCGGTCGACGCGATCGCCGCGCAAACCTCGCCTTCGACATCGCGCGGGGACATGCTCCGGAGCTCCGCCCCCGTGCTGATCCCACCGGCGACCGCCCTGCCGGTGCGGGCACGACCGGCGGTGAGCGTCGGGGCGCCCTCACCGATCGCCCAACTGAAGGACGCGGCCGGGTAGTCGGCGAACTCGTCGAAATGCGGTCGGACGCCGCACACGTGGACCATGTTGCACGGCGCGCCCGCGACCGCCGCGAGGATCCGCAGGTCGTAGGGACGCTGGTACCGCCGCAGCTGCTCGACCGTCGTCGTGTCGCTCCCCGCGAAATTCGAGGCGTAGAAGATCCCGTCGGCGCCCGCCGCGACGCAGTCGCGCGCGAACCGCAGGACCACCGTGGTGATCGCCTCGAGCACCCGCGCGGCGCGGGCCTGGTCGAGGTCGAGCATCGCGAGCGCGGCCGCGCTGGCCGTCGTCTGCTCGGGCAGGCAGTAGCCGAGGACCATCAGTGGTGAGAACACCGTCATGAGGATCGGCCGGCCGTCGGGCAGCCCGCTCCGGATGAGCCGAAGCGCATCGAGCTGCTCGGCGAGCGGTCCGTAGTCGGGCGCGCCAGCCGCGAGCCGGACGAGGTCGGCGGCGTCGGCGACCGCCGGTGTCAGCTGGGCGGATGGCGCGGTCGCCGTCGTCGGTGGCTGCCACCTCGCGCCCCAGCACTCAGCAAAGCACGTGGCGCGCGACTGGACCTTCACGAAGTCCCAGTCGTAGGTGCGCGCCCTTCGCAGCGTCTCCTCCGCGAGGTCGCGCGCCGTGCCTTCGCGCTTCCGGTCGTGGCCCCAGAAGCCGATCGGCACCCGATCCGGCCTCTCGCCACGCAGCGCCGTGAAGACGCGCTCGCGCTTGTCCACCGACACCTCCGC
>CAZTAI010000215.1:0-3021 GCA_964611555.1 uncultured Chloroflexota bacterium
GACCCGAACACCTGTTCTAGGATGTGGACGTGACCCCCACCGAGACCCTGAGCCTTCCAGTGGACCGTCCCACGGGGGACGCCGACTTCCGCCTCGAGCTCCCCTGGCCTCTGGCCGGAGACCAGGCGGCTGCCTCGGCGCGCCTCAGCGAGGGCATCAGCTCGGGCCAGCGTGACCAGGTCCTTCTGGGGGTCACCGGGTCCGGGAAGACGGTGACGATGGCCAAGGTCATCGCCGAGGCGCGCCGACCGGCGCTCGTGATGGCCCACAACAAGACGCTCGCGGCGCAGCTTTACGGCGAGTTCCGCGAGTTCTTCCCGACCAACGCCGTCCACTACTTCGTCTCCTACTACGACTACTACCAGCCCGAGGCCTACATCGCGCGCAGTGACACCTACATAGAGAAGGACTCCTCGCGGAACGAGGAGATCGACAAGATGCGCCACGCGGCGACGCGCTCGCTCTTCGAACGGCGTGACGTGATCATCGTTGCGTCCGTGTCGTGCATCTACGGCCTGGGCGCGCCGATCGACTACGGCGCGGTCACCGTGCGGCTCCGCAAGGGCACACGCGAGCGTCGGGACAAGGTGCTGCGGCATCTCGTCGACATCCAGTACGAGCGCAACGACACAGCATTCACTCGCGGAACGTTCCGAGTGCGCGGCGACACGCTCGAGGTCTTCCCGTCCTACGAGGACCTCGCCGTCCGAGTCGAGTTCTTCGGTGATGAGGTCGAACGCATCACGGAGCTGGACCCGCTCACCGGCGAGGTCCTGGCGGATCGCGACAAGGTCGACATCTATCCGGCCCGCCACTTCGTCACGCCGCGGGAGAAGCTGCTCGCCGCGGTGAAGGACATCGAGGCCGAGCTCGAGGAGCGCGGCAAGGAGCTCGACCAGCAGGGCCGGCTGCTCGAGGCACAGCGGCTGCGGCAGCGGACCAACTTCGACCTCGAGATGCTCCGCGAGACCGGGACCTGCCACGGAGTCGAGAACTACTCGCGCCACCTGGCGCGGCGGCCCGCGGGCAGCCGTCCCTGGACCCTGCTCGACTACTTCTCGCCGGACTTCCTGACCTTCATGGACGAGTCGCACATGAGCATCCCGCAGGTCCACGGGATGTACGGCGGCGACCGGTCGCGCAAGGAGATCCTCGTCGAGTACGGGTTCCGATTGCCGAGCGCCCTCGACAACCGCCCCCTGCGGTTCGACGAGTTCGAGGACCGGATCGGCCAGACGGTGTACGTGTCCGCGACCCCAGGCCCATACGAGACGGAGCGGGTCGGGGGCGAGTCCCATTTCGTCGAGCAGATCATCCGGCCCACGGGGCTCGTCGACCCGGTGATCCACGTTCGGAAGACCGAAGGCCAGATCGACGACCTGCTCGCGGAGCTGCGCCAGCGCGTCGACGCCGGGCAGCGCGCGCTCGTGACGACGCTCACCAAGAAGATGTCCGAGGACCTCGCCGACTACCTGCGCGAGATGGGCGTGAAGGTCATGTACCTCCACTCCGAGATCGAGACGCTCGAGCGGATCGAGATCCTCCGGGACCTGCGGCTAGGCGTATACGACGTGATCGTTGGCGTGAACCTCCTGCGCGAGGGCATCGACCTCCCGGAGGTCACGCTCGTGGCGATCCTGGACGCCGACAAGGAGGGCTTCCTCCGCTCGAGGGGCTCCCTGGTGCAGGTCATCGGGCGCGCGGCCCGGCACGTGGAAGGCGTCGTGATCATGTACGCGGACCGGATCACCGATTCCATGCGCAGCGCCATCGACGAGACGGACCGCCGGCGCGTCATCCAGACGGCCCACAACGTGGCCGAGGGCATCGAGCCGTACACGGTGGTCAAGGCCATCCGCGACATCGGCATACGCCTCCGCTCGGTCGCCGAGGAGGGGGAGCGGCACGAGAAGACCACATTCCGGGCCAAGGACATGGGCCGCGACGATCTGGTCCGGCTCGTGAAGGATCTGGAGCTTCAGATGAAGCAGGCGGCGAAGGACCTCGAGTTCGAGAAGGCGGCCGCGTTCCGCGACGAGATCGTGGAGCTCCGCGGCCTTCTGGTGCTCGAACAGAGCTCGCCCGAGGTCCGCACACTCGAGCAGATGGCTGGCATGACCGATGGCCGCGGCCCGGGTACGAAGCGCGTAATGGGCGGACGGAGGGGAAGGCGATGATCGTTGAGGTGCTCGCGCCGATCGCGGTCCTGGGGGCGATCGCGCTGATCGTCATCCTGTTCCTGCAGCGCGGCAAGGACGGTCTCGACCTCTCGCCGCGCAACATCCTGCGGCTCTACCTGTACATCGCGTCGCTAGCTGGGATCGTGGTCTTCGCGATCGGCGCGGCGTCGGCCGTCAACTACGGCATCGCGCGCGTGGCGGGGGACACGTTCATCTACGGCGGGAACGTCTCGCCGGCCGAGTTCCGCAAATGCCCGCCCGGTGTGACCGGCTGCACCGAGCCGACCGCGGAGGAGCTGGCGCGCATCGAGCGGCAGGAGCTCGAGCAGCGCGAGCGGCTCCGGAACGAGGATCTCATCCGGGGCGTCACCTACACCGTCTTCGGCGGCCTCTTCTGGCTGGCGCATTGGGGCGCACGGCGCGGCCTGGGTGAGGAGGGCGTCGCGGCGCTGCGGCGCGGATACCTGATGCTTGGCACCATCGTGTTCGGGTTGGCCACGATCATCCTGCTGCCGACCGGCATCTACCAGGCGCTGTCCAACGCGATCCTGACCACTCCCGAGAACATCTACTACCAGGGCGCTGATGCCCTCGGTGGCGGCATCGTGTCCCTGCCGATCTGGCTCGTGTACCTCCGACTCGTCGTGTCCGAGTTCCGGGCGACCGCCTGAGCCGCGTGGCGGAGCGAGTCGCGATCGGCGCGCCGACCCACATCTACGTCAAGGGCGCGCGCGAGCACAACCTCCGCAACATCGACGTACGCATCCCGCGCGACCGGATGGTCGTCATCACGGGCCTCTCCGGGTCGGGCAAATCGAGCCTCGCGTTCGACACGATCTAC
>CAZTAI010000216.1:0-3017 GCA_964611555.1 uncultured Chloroflexota bacterium
CGCACCGGAACGGAGCCGCTCCGCATCGTCGGCGGCGCGCGCCTGCTGATCGGCCAGCCGCTCGCGGAGGCGCGCCACGATCGTCGGGCCGCTCGCTTCGAGGCGTTCGATCGACGCGAGCTCCGCGGCGGCTTCGGCAAGCTGGGACCCGTATGCGCTCGTGGCGACCAGCGCCTCCGGCTCGCGGCCGAGGACCGCCAGCCGCTCGGCCTCCGCCAGGCGGTGCTCGGCCATGGAGAGCCACACCGCGGCGCGGTCCGCGGGACTCTGGGCGAGCGCCAGGCGCACCTGCTCGCTGGCCACCTTCAGCCCGTAGAGCGGCTCATCCGGCAGGGAATCGGCGCTGGCCACGGAGGCTCCGGCCACCAGCGAGATGACGAGGACTCCGGATACGGCAGCCCGCACGATGAAGGGCGCGGGCGCGGCCAGGACCGTGAGGACGGCATAGGCGTGGTCGCCGAAGCCGGGGGCCCGGGGCTCTACCCGGGCCAGGACCTCGCGGCGCATGCGTGCGCGCTTCTCGTCGTCGAGGTCGTCAGGACCGCGCGGAGGCCATGGAGCGCTCACTGTCGGGCTAACGGGCCGCTTGGTCGGCCGTTGCGAGGGCTAGCAGGGGTCTCTGCTAGACGTCCTTCCGCGCTATCCGCAGGTCAAGCAGTGCGCGGTGAGCGCATCAACGAGGCCCGCCCCACACAGGCGCATACCGGCTGAAGAACACGTCGCGGTGGACCAGGGTATCCCCGGCCATGACGGTCCGGACGCGCGTCACGTCGCGGCCGGCGACCGAGTAGCCGGCCACGTGGCCGGGGTCCGGCGGGAGGTCCGCGGTGACCGGCACGAACCGGGACTGGGCCGGGCCACTGAAGGTCACCGTGCGGCCGTTCGGGACGCTCACGATCGTGAACGAGACGCTGGTCGGCGTGACGGCCGATCGGATCAGGACCGGGTAGGCGGTGTCGTTCTTCCAGCGCATGTCGGCGCCGGGGAAGAACACGGCGGCGTCCAGCCCCATCGGGTAGCGCTCGATGAGGTACGAGTGCGAGTGCCGCTCGACGATCTCGTAGCCGGCGGTCGCGACGGCATTGAAGAGCGTCGTCGACACCTGGCAAAGCCCGCCACCGACCACGCTGTTGTCCGAGATCCCATTGATGATCGCGCCCGCGGGCACGAAGCCCATTCGAGAGGGATCGCCGCCGAAGACGGACCAGAACGAGAGCTCCTCACCCGGCGCGACGACCCGGCCGTCGAACTGTGACGCACCGATGCGGATGTTCGTGTAGCGCGCCGGGTTCACCGGGAACGCCGTCCGGAAGGTCGCGATGGGCGCAAGCTGCGTGAGGTAGCGCTCGGCCTCGGCGGTGCCGAAGCCGGGCTGCTCGCTTGTGAGGGGGACGGTGATCACGCGTCGCGCCGGCTCGCCGCCGCTGCGCAGCGAGTCGACGACGGCGCTGACCAGCGCTTCCTGGTAGACGACGACGCCCTCGTGCCCCGGGACGACCTCGTACGCGCCGCCGGTACCCACTCGGTACGTCGCGTTCTGCGCGGGACGGTCCATCTGCGCCGCGACCGCCGCCGCCCAGGTGCGGATGCGATCCTCCTGGATCCACGCCAGGTACCGCGAGCCGACGCGCTCCGTCCATACAAAGGATGCGAGGGCGATGGGATCCTCGACGAGGCTCCGCTCGCCCGCCGTGATCTCCAGCTCCACCGTGACAGCGCGCGCTAGCTGGAGCGCCTCGCGCGACGACTCCGAGTCGATGCTCGGCTTGATAGCGATGCTCGGGAGCTGGATAGCGCGGTCACCCGCTGATGCGGGCTCTAGGAGCATCGCCAGCAGGCGCTCGCGGTCGACCCGGACCCCATCCGCGCTCGACGTGACGACGAGGCCCGCAGCCGTGCGCTCGATCGCGGCGTCGACGACCGGTCGGTCCACCGCGCCGGCCACCTGGGCGACCCAGGCCTGCGCCGCGTCGTTCTCGGGTCGCAGCGTCAGCCCGATCGCGGCCCGGCCCATCAGAGCGTCGAACCATGCATCCAGGCGCGCCAGGGGCGTGCCGCCGCGCCCGAAGCGCAGCGCTTCCGCCACAGCGCCGTCGAGGTCGGGCGCCAGTCCAAGCTCGGCGTTGGTCACCTGGAAGGTGCGGCCATCAAGAGAGGCGCTAACGCTGCCCGCGGCCACCGCCGGCGCGACGGTCTGCTCGAGGCGCGTGCGGATCTGGCTCGCCTCGAGCGCGCCGACCTCGACCCCGCCCACGCGGAGTCCCGGGATCGCGCGCCCGGCGAAGGCCGTGTCCATGGCCACCGCGGTCGAGACGAAGAGGGCCAGGAGGATCGCCGGCAAGACGAAGACACCCGGCCACAGCGGGCGCGGGAACTCCGCGGCGATCGTTCGCTGCGCTTTGGTGAAGATCGCCATCCGGGCCTTCCCTTCTCTCGAGTTCCGACCGATGTCGCGGTCGGCCCACGCTCGTTCGGTAAGCGACTTACCTATTGCGTCTGACGTGCCGATCCCACAGATCGTTCCCATTTGTGATGACGCCAACGATCGGGGGGCCGTTTGGGCTGATGTGACGGATCCACAACGATGTGGCGCCGGCCAAGAACGCGAATATCAGTTTTTTGCCCGTCTGACTTCGCGCACGTCCAGGAGTGCGCGTTGAGCGCCTAAATAGGCGCGCGTTGAGCGCCTAAACAAAAAAAGCCCCGGCACCGCAGGGGAGCAGGCGGTGCCGGGGCGCAGTGCAGGACGGACCGGCGGGCGGGCCGACCCGGACCTGGTCAGAGGGAAGGGATCAGCTACACCCGGTGGTGTCCCCGCAGTTCTCGCACTTGTGGCAGGTGCCGCTCCGAACGGTCAGCCAGCCGCAGCGCGGGCAGGGCGGCGCATCGGGTGTCGAGTTCATGCGCCGCGCGCCGGGTGTGAGGGTGGTCGGTGTGACTGTGGGCGCCGAGTGGCCGTTCCCGTTGGACGCGGCCGGGACGATCGTGCTGAGCAGCTCGAGCTGCGGGGTCACGTC
>CAZTAI010000217.1:0-2917 GCA_964611555.1 uncultured Chloroflexota bacterium
CGGGCGGCGGCGCGAAGCCCTGGCGGCAGAAGGGCACCGGCCGCGCACGCGCTGGGTCCACCCGCTCGCCGCTGTGGCGCCACGGTGGCGTGGTGTTCGGGCCGAACGGCCGCCGCTTCAAGCAGCGCATGCCAGAGAAGATGCGCCGCGCCGCGTTCGCCGAGGCGCTGGCCTCGCGCGCCGGCGAGGGCCACTTCCTGGTCTACGAGGGCCTTCCCTTCAACGGCGATCGCCCGAAGACCAAGGTCGTGATGGGCTGGCTCGACAAGGTGGGGGACACCGGTCGTGCCCTCTTTGTGACGGGCGAGATCGACGCGGCCGCCGGGCAGGCCACGGCGAATGCCAAGGACGTGGGTCTGCGCACGGTGGGCACGCTTCGGACCGAGGACGTCCTGTGGCACGACACGCTGTTCGTGCGCCGCGACGCGCTCGAGCAGCTGGCCGCGCGCGCGACCGTCGGTGGAGGTGCGGCGTGACCAACACGCTGGTGCTCCTCCGCCCGATCGTCACCGAGAAGTCGATGACCCAGACCAACGAGGGCAAGTACACGTTCGAGGTCCACAAAGCCGCCACCAAGCAGGAGATAGCCGAGGCCGTGGCCGAGGCGTTCAAGGTCGACGTGGTCGACGTGAATGTCATGACCGTGCGCGGCAAGAGCCGCCGCTACGGCAAGCGCATCGGCAAGAAGCCGGACCGCAAGAAGGCGATCGTCACGGTCGCCAAGGGCCAGCGCATCGAGCGCTACTTCGTGGAAGGGGTCTAGCCGGATGCCACTGAAGAAGTACAAGGCGTACACGCCGGTCCAGCGGTTCCGGCAGTCGGCGACGTTCGAGGAGATCACCACCAAGAACACGCCGCAGAAGGCGCTGACCGAGTCGAAGAAGCGCATGGCCGGCCGCAACGCGCAGGGCCGCGTGACCACGCGCCACCGCGGCGGCGGCGAGGCTCGCCGCTACCGCATGATCGACTTCAAGCGCACCAAGGACGGAGTGCCCGCGCGCGTGGCCTCGGTCGAGTACGACCCGAACCGCTCCGCGCGGATCGCGTTGCTCGTGTACCGCGACGGCGAGAAGCGCTACATCCTGGCTCCGAGCGAGCTGCACGTGGGGGACACGGTCATGTCCGGTCCCGACGCCGAGGCTCGCGTGGGCAACTGCATCCCGATCGAGAACATCCCGACGGGGACGACCATCCACGCGGTCGAGCTCGAGCCCGGCAAGGGCGCGCAGATGGTGCGCTCCGCCGGCGGTGCGGCGCAGCTGATCGCCAAGGAAGGGCAGCACGCCCAGGTGCGTCTCCCGTCCGGGCAGATCCGCATCGTCCACGTCCGGTGCCGCGCGACGGTCGGGCAGGTCGGAAACCTGGACCACGAGAACCGCAAGATCGGTGGCGCCGGCCACATGCGCCGGATGGGTCGCCGACCGGCGGTCCGCGGCGTCGTGATGTCGCCCCGCGACCACCCGCACGGCGGTGGCGAGGCGAAGTCACCGGTGGGCGGACAGGCGCAGACGCCATGGGGCAAGCCGGCCATGGGCCTGAAGACGCGGAAGAACGCGCGGACCGACCGGTTCGTGATCCGTCCCGCCAAGAAGAGAGGGAAAGGCTAGATGAGCCGCTCGGTAAAGAAGGGCCCCTATGTGGAGAAGAAGCTCCAGGGGAGGATCGACGCGTTGAACGCGCGCAGCGACAAGAAGGTCATCAAGACCTGGTCGCGCGCCTCGACGATCCTCCCGACGATGGTCGGTCACACCATCGCGGTCCACGACGGACGGCGCCATGTGCCGGTCTACGTGAGCGAGAACATGGTCGGGCACAAGCTCGGCGAGTTCGCGCCCACGCGCACCTTCAAGGGACACCGCATGCCCGCGACCGAGAAGGTCGTCGCGGTGAAGCCGGGAGCATGACGATGGAGGTCCGTGCGGTCGCCAAGTTCCAGCGCATCTCGCCGCGAAAGGCGAAGCTCGTGACCGATCTCATCACGGGCAAGTCGGCCGAAGAGGCGCTCGCCGTGCTGCAGAGCCTGCCGAAGAGCGCGTCTCCGCTCCTCGCGAAGCTCGTGCGCTCGGCCGTCGCGAACGCCGAGAACAACTACAACATGACGATGGAAGATCTCTATGTGAAGCGTGCGTCGGCCGACGAAGGCCCGCGCATGAAGCGGATCTGGATGCGCGGCCGTGGACGCCGCGACATCAAGCTCAAGCGGACGGCCCACCTCACGGTGGTCATGGACACGAAGGAAGGCGGCGCGTAGTGGGACACAAGACACACCCGATCGGGTTCCGCTTGGGGATCATCAAGCAGTGGAGCGCGAAGTGGTACGCCGGCTCGAGGACGTACAAGATCCTCGTCAAGGAGGACCTCGACATCCGGCGCTCCATCCGCGGCCGGCTGCGTGACGCCGCCATCTCGCGCATCGACATCGAGCGCAACACCAACCAGGTGACCGTGACCATCCACACCGCCAAGCCGGGCGTGGTCATCGGCAAGGGTGGCGCCAAGGTCGAGGAGCTGCGCCAGCTGCTCGGCAAGACGACCAAGAAGACCGTGAAGGTGAACATCTTCGAGATCCGGAACGCAGAGGCGGACGCGGTCCTGATCGCCGAGAGCATCGCGCAGCAGCTCGAGCGGCGGGTCTCGTTCCGCAAGGCGCTCAAGCAGTCCGTTCAGCGCGCCATGCGCGCCGGCGCCAAGGGCGTCCGCGTGATGGTGGCCGGCCGCCTCGGCGGCTCCGAGATGTCCCGCCGCGAGTGGGAGCGCGAGGGTCGCGTGCCGCTGCACACGATCCGCGCGGACCTCGACTTCGGCCGGGCCATCGCCAAGACGACGTACGGGACCATCGGCGTGAAGGCCTGGGTCTACAAGGGCGACGTTGCCCCGCCGCCGCGCGGCGTGGCCGCGAACGCGCCGGGCGCCGCTC
>CAZTAI010000218.1:0-2901 GCA_964611555.1 uncultured Chloroflexota bacterium
CATCTGTACTCCGTACGCATTCGCTCGTCCGTCTGCGCGAGCTGCGGCTCGGCATCCGGCCTCACTCATTTGTAAAGCAGGATACGAGCGCCTGATCGGGGCGGATGTGCGATGGTCACGGCCGATGGACCTCGCGCTCATCCTTGGAATGATCGCCCTGGGCTTTCGTCACGGCTTCGACTGGGACCACATCGCGGCGATCACCGACATAACCAGCACCACCAACGCGAGTCACGCCGACGTGACCGTCTCCGCGAGCGCACCGCTCGCGTCAGCGGCGGGCCACGGCGAGCACTCGAGCGAGCACGATCACTCCCACCAGGACGCGGGTGCCCGTCACCGGATCGGTGAGTCGCGTTTCGCCCACGAACAGCGGCACGCTCTCGGCCTCGCGACGCTCTACGCGCTCGGGCATGCATCGATGGTCCTGCTGCTCGGTGTCCTTGCACTTCTCTTCGCGGCGATCCTGCCGGAGTGGCTCGATCCCATCCTCGAGAAGGTCGTGGGCGTGACCCTCGTGCTGCTCGGTGCCTGGGTGCTCTTCTCGGTCGTGCAGGCGCTGCGCGGGGGTGGGGAGTTCCGCCTCCGCAGCCGCTGGATGGTCGTATTCGACATGGCCCGCTACGGCTGGGAGGCACTGCAAGCTCGGGTGCACGGGCACGAGCACCGGCCCTCGGCCCACGCGACGCAGTACGGCCCGGCCACGGCCTTCGGTGTCGGCGTGATCCACGGCATCGGCGCGGAGACCGGGTCCCAGGCCCTCCTGCTCGCCGGTGTCGCGGGTGTGGCCGGGGATGTCTCGCAGGGCGTCGTGATCCTGATCGCGTTCACCGTCGGCCTCCTGATCTCGAACTCGCTCGTGGCCTTCGTCTCGGCGACCGGCTTCATCGGGGCGCAGCGCCTGCGCCAGATCTACGTCGCACTTGGGGTCGTCGTCGGCGTCGCCAGCCTCTACATCGGCCTGCTGTTCGTGTTCGGCTTGGGTGCGGCACTACCGGACCTGCAGCAGATGTTGTTCGGGGGCGACTAGGGCCGGGCCCGCGTACCCTCAGACGGGTGCTCCGGCCGCTGGCACTCGCGCTCGCCGTGCTTGCCCTGGGCGCCTGCACCGATCTCAACAGCGGCATCGCCGGGACGGTCGTCGACGCGCACGTCGTGCGCGTCCTCACGACCGACTCACGCACGCTACCCGGGGCGGAGCGGAGCCAGCTCTATCAGCGGCTCGAGCTGGAGCTCGACGGCAGCCTCTTCCGCGGCGAGAGCGTCGAGGTGGAGTGGGGCGGCGTACGCGCCCTCAACAGCGGCGGCCTCCTCCAGCCGGGTGACCGCGTGCTGCTCACGGTCGTGCGCGAGGGTGACACGCGGACGTACGCCATCGCGGAGGTCGTGCGGCTGCCCGCGCTCCTGCCCCTCGCGATCCTGCTCGTCGTCACGCTACTCGCCGTCGCGCGCATGCGTGGCCTCGCGGCGCTCACCGGCCTCGCCGCGAGCATCGCCGTCTTCCTGCTGGCCATAGTCCCGGCGTTGCAGCGTGGGGACGACCCCCTGATCGCCACGGTCCTCGGGTCGATCGCCGTCCTGATCGCGGCGGTCTTCGTCGTGCACGGGTTCGGCAAGAAGAGCGTGGCCGCGCTGGGCGGCACCATCGCCGGCCTCATCGTCGTAGGCGGGCTAGGCGCGATCGCGCTAGGCCTCGCGCGAATGACGGGCTTTTCGTCGGAGGAGTCCATCTTCCTGAGCGTCGCCACCGACGGTCGGGTGGACATCGCGCGGCTGGCGCTCGCCGGTGTGATCGTCGGATCGCTCGGTGCCCTCGTGGACATGAGCATCGGCCAGTCCTCGACCACCTTCGAGCTCGCGGGCGTGGACCCCGACCTCCGCGGCCGGGCCCTCTACCTGTCGGCCCTGAACGTCGGCCGCGACCACATCGGCTCGCTGATCAACACCCTCGCGCTCGCGTACTTCGGTACGGCCCTCCCGCTCATCGTGCTGCTGTCCCTGGGGTACCAGCCCCTGTCCGTGGCGCTCAACAGCGAGGCCATGGTCGAGTCGATCGTGACGGTCCTCGTCGCGAGCGTTGGGCTGGTCCTCTGCGTGCCTGTCACGACGGCGCTCGCGGTGTACCTGGCGCGGGAGCGGACCTAGGACATGGATCTCTCTGTCGTCATCGCGCTCCTGACGCTCACGATCCTCGAGATCGTCCTGGGCGTCGACAACATCGTCTTCATCGCGATCCTGTCCGGCAGGCTCCCGCCGGAGCAGCGCCAGCGCGCGCGCTTGGTCGGCCTCGGCCTCGCGCTATTCATGCGCGTCGCCCTGCTCCTCACGCTCAGCTGGGTCATCGGTCTCACGGCGCCGCTCTTCTCCGTGTTCGGGCACGAGGTCTCGGGGCGCGACCTGATCCTGGTGGGCGGTGGCCTGTTCCTGATCGCCAAGGCGACGTTCGAGATCCACGAGATGCTCGAGGGCGAGGAGGGCCACAAGCCGGGCGCGACGCCGGCGTCCTTCACGAGTGTGGTCGCGCAGATCGTGGTCCTCGACGCGGTCTTCAGTCTCGACTCGGTCATCACGGCGGTCGGGATGGTCGACGAGCTGTGGATCATGGTCGCCGCGGTCGTCATCGCGATCGTCATCATGATGTTCAGCGCTGGTGCCATCGGTGACTTCGTGCACCGCCACCCGACGGTGAAGATGCTCGCGCTCAGCTTCCTGGTGCTCATCGGGACGGCGCTCGTGGCCGAGGGTGGGGGACTGCACCTGCCGAAGGGCTACGTGTACTTCGCGATGGGCTTCAGCGTCCTGGTCGAGCTGCTCAACCAGCGGGTGCGCGCGCGGCGCGCCCCGGTCGAGCTGCGGCCGACCTACGTCAAGGAGACGTCCGCGGACTAGCCGGGCTTCGCC
>CAZTAI010000219.1:0-2889 GCA_964611555.1 uncultured Chloroflexota bacterium
CGTACCAGATCCTCCCGGTCTCGCCGACCTGCGTCGTGGAATGGCGGTCGCCGAGCGCGACGTACTGGACCTTGCCGTCGGCGATGGCGGCCTCGGCAGCGGCCAGGCGAATCGTCGACGGGTCGTGGAACTCGCCCATGTAGTCCACCGCCCCGTGGCCGACGAGGATCCGCACACGTGCCGGGTCGGCGACGAGTGGGTCGCAGGCCGATCCGACGAGGTCGAGCAGCGGCCGCTTCGTCATCCACGGCGCGCCGACAATCTGGACACCATCTCGAACGTCCACCGGGTCGGGGCTGTCCAGGACGACCACGTTCGGAGGGACGGAGCGGAGGAAGGTCGGCGAGCGATATACCGTCGCGGCATCGAGCGGGTCGTGGTTACCGGGAAGGAGGAAGACCGGTACCGGGATTGAGGCCATCGCCTGGAGGGCCCGGCCGACCGTTCTGGGTCGCACCCGGTTCGTCTCGAAAACGTCGCCGGCTACCACCACGAACTCAGCCTTCTCGGCGACCGCGATCCGGCCGATCGCCGTCAGGCCATCGATCCGGGCCTGCGCGTATCTCGCCTGCGCGTCGTCGTCGAGGAAGCGCCGAGTCATCCCAAGCTGGAGATCCGCGGTGTGGATGAAGCGAACCGTTGGGACCTCCTCGTCCTTGCCGGCGGACGCGCGCCTCGTGACGCCGGACTGATGCTCGAGCGGGTATCAGCCTAGTGTGCGATGTCTACTCGATTCCGAGGTCGACGTACAGTGCCGAGACTGGGGGCGAGACCCGCATGGCGCCGGGATCAGGTCCGATAGCGTGACGAGAGTTGCCGTCCACTTCGGGCCCAGCCACGGTGCAGGTGACCCCTCCGCGGAAGCCAGCGACGCTGGGTCTGAGTCGGGTGAGGCGTTGGCACGAGTAGTGGCCGAGATCCTTCCGATAGCCGAGCTCGTCGTGCGGCCGTGGTGCCGGCGAAGGCTGCCCGCCTGGAGTATTGGCACCGTCACCTCGTCGAGCGTCTCCGTCGCGAGGACCTACAGGACTACGTGGCCGCGCGGCGTGAAGATGCAGCACGCGACGCAGCTGAGCGCGACGAGGTCCGGATGGCACGGAGTCATCCGCAAGTGGTATGCCCCGGTCGGGGTCGCGGCGGCGACGTCACTCTCCGCGGTCATCGGGGCGTTCGACGCGGCGGGAGGTCACGGGGTTGAGACGGCGGCGATCGCCGGGCGGATGCGGAGCGGGCTCGGCCTCGCCGACCGCTACATCGATGCCTAACGGCGCTACGGGTGGCCGGTCGCCTCGCTCGCCGACCTCCGGCCCGCGCCGTTCCACCTGTTCGCCTCGGAGGGCCGGGGCCACGTCGATCTCGACCACGTCTGGCACATGGAGACGCTGGCGAAGGTGTGCCGGGCCGACGAGGGGTTGCTCCTCGCGACGCCGTACCGCGTCGTCGACGTGACCGACACCGAAGCCGTGGCAGCCGGGATCGCGTGGTGGGAGGAGCTCACCGCCGCCGGCGGCGAGGGGATGGTCGCGAAGCCCCTCGACTACATCCCGGCGCGCGGCGGCAAGCGTCCGATCCAGCCAGCGATCAAGTGTCGCGGCTCGGAGTATCTCCGGATCATCTACGGCCCGGAGTACACGTTGCCCGAGCACCTCGAGCGCCTGCACCAGCGTGGCCTCACCGGGAAGGCGGCCTCGCTCATCGCGAGTTCGCGCTTGGGATCGAGGGCCTCGAGTGCTTCGTCCGCGGCGAGCCCCTTCGCCACGTCCACGAGTGCGCCTTCGGCGTCCTCGCCCTCGAGAGCGAACCGGGCGACCCGCGCCTGTGACGCAGGAAGACGCCGCTATCAAGACTCCGTGGAACAGTCCCCGCTACGCTAGCGAGGCCTGACCTTTCCGCGTCTCGAGCAAGCTGCGGCAAAGGTCGCTCGGCGATGTGCCGCTTGTGGGGATGAACATGGCAACCGATCCCGCGGTGGAAGGTGGTCCTACGCCTTCGCCAGTTCCGATGTCACCCGCCGCTGATCTCTACGCATTCGCCGCGGATCGGCCCCGGTGGCAGGCTGAGCTCATCAGGCGCATCTACGAGAGAGGTCAGGCCAATGAGCAAGATGTGACCGATGGGATCGCGATGCTCCGGCAATCGGAAGGCTTGGACGCGCCGGGTGCTCCAGTGCCAGAGCCGCTCAAGCCTTTCGGTCCCCAAGGGGCCCTTGCTGATCCTTCCGTGCGGCTCGTAAGCGTAGGCGATCTCGAGTCTGTAAACCGCCTGCGGGTCGGCTCGCCCCTCGGTTTCGCGGAGTCGGGTCTGACCGTTGTCTATGGCGAGAACGCAACGGGCAAGAGCGGTTATTGCCGAGTTATCAAAGCCGCGTGCGGGGGTGCATCCGTTGTGCTTCCTGACGTGTTTGTGGCCCAAACGGCGGTGCCTCGTGCGACCCTGACGTACTCGGTCGACGGCAACACCGAAGCATTCGTTTGGACGCCAGGAACCGTGCCGCCTGATGCGTTGTCGAAGGTGACGGTATTTGATGCGATCCGAGCCCCGCTGTACGTGGATGAAGAGCGTCGACTCGGGTTCCTTCCGCGAGGGCTCGAGGTTCTGCCAGCGCTGGGCCGGGTGCTCACCACGATGGCGTCACGACTAGACAGCGACGTACAGGTGGCGGAAGCAGGTACACCCGCAATCGGCATCCACGCGGCCATTGGAACACGGGTCGGGCAACTGCTTGACCGACTCGCGCCCGACCGAAGGCTCCCGACGGATGCGGAAATCGACGCCATCGGACCTCTGACCGTGGGTGAGGGAGCAGATCTCGAGCAGCTGGAGTCTTCGTTTGGGCGGGATCCGGCCGCCGCCGCTGGCAGGCTCGAGGCAGCGGCCGCACGCCTGCGG
>CAZTAI010000220.1:0-2858 GCA_964611555.1 uncultured Chloroflexota bacterium
GCTCAGATAGCCGCGCAGGTCCGTCACCTCATCAAAGAGGTCCAGGCGGACGAGGTCGCCGACCAGCTCGGGAAGGCAGACCAGCCGCGGATCGTGGACGTGCGCGAGCAGCACGAGTGGGACGCCGGCCACATCCCTGGAGCCGAGCACATCCCGCTCGGAACGGTGGCCGAGGCCGCAGGCCAGCGGCTACCGAAGAAGGACGAGCGCATCGTCCTGCACTGCGCAGCGGGCGTGCGGTCGGCGGTGGCCACGTACCAGCTGCAGCAGCTCGGCTATACGAACGTGAGCTCGATGGCGGGCGGATTCGGCGCCTGGCGCGAGATCGGGGCGCCCGTGGACGAGCCCCTCGCTCCGGCGCAGATGGACCGCTACAGCCGGCATCTGCTCATCCCGGAGGTCGGCATCGCGGGCCAGAGAAAGCTCCTCCAAAGCAAGGTCCTGATGGTCGGCGCCGGTGGGCTCGGGTCTCCGGCCGCGCTGTACCTGGCGGCCGCGGGCATCGGCACGATCGGGATCATCGACGCGGACGTCGTCGACTCGACGAACCTGCAGCGGCAGATCCTCCACTCGACGGAGCGCATCGGGTGGTCGAAGGTGGACTCGGCGCGGCAGACGATCGAGGCCCTGAACCCGGACGTGAAGGTCGTCGGATACAAGGAGCGGCTGACGTCAGCGAACATCGACCGGATCATCGCCGACTACGACGTCATCGTTGACGGCGCGGACAACTTCCCCACCCGCTATCTGCTGAACGACGCGTCGATCAAATGGCGGAAGCCGGTGGTGCACGGAAGCATCTATCGCTTTGAGGGCCAGGTCACGGTGTTCAAGCCGTTCGAGGGCCCCTGTTACCGCTGCCTGTTCCACGAGCCGCCGCCGCCGGAGCTCGCGCCGTCGTGCGCGGAGGCCGGCGTGCTGGGCGTGCTGCCTGGTGTCATCGGCACGATCCAGGCGAACGAGGTCATCAAGCTGCTGCTCGGGATCGGCGAGCCGCTCATCGGCCGCTACATGCTTTTCGACGCCCTCGACGGCGCCTTCCGCGAGGTCCGGCTGCGGCGCGACCCGAAGTGCCCGGCCTGCGGCGAGAACCCCACCATCACCGAGTACATCGACTACGAGGGCTTCTGCGCATCGCCGTCGGAGTGGCGCGAGCAGCATGAGCCGCAAGGAACCTCAGCCCGCTGAGCGCGCGGGCCGGTACGCTCGGGCGGTGAGGGTCCCGCTGGCGATCTCCTTAGTCCTCGCGCTGGTCGTCGCCTGCACCGGTGTGCCCGGCGTCACGGGGACACCGCGGCCGACCAACACGCCGGACATCCAGCGGGCCAAGCTCGACCTCATCTACAGCGCGCTGACCGATCAGGACGTTCACAGGGTCACGAGCAAGAAGGCCCTCGAGATGGCCCTCGACTTCGTCCGCGAGGAGGCGAAGCGGACGGGCGGCAAGGCCGACATCGATGCGCCGGAATTTCAGGACGTTGCCGAGACGAACCTGGGCGACTTCCGCAAGTTCGCCGATGTCCTGAGCGGGATCGCCGCGAAGAATCCGCAGCTGTCCGGAGACGACATCGCGGTCGCCGCGATCACCGGCATGCTCCGCGCGACGCCCGACTGCCACACCTACTACTTCGACGGCCGCCGCATCGATTCGAGGCCCGTCGAGGAGACGGGCGTCGCGGATCCGGCGCCGCCGCAGGGCCGCGAGATCTGGCCGCGCGACGAAGCGGGGCTCAGCGCGCGGATCATCGACGGCGGCGTCGCGTATATCCGGTTCGTGGAGTTCCGGGTCACAGGCACGTACGACATCCGGGAGAAGGTGAAGGCGCTCCTGGAGCGGGCGCTCGCCGAGGGCGCGACGGCGTGGCTCTTCGATCTCAGAGGGAACGTCGGAGGCAACGGGCCCGAGTACATCGCCTCTTACTTCCTGAACGGAGAGCCGCTGATGGAGGTCCACCTTCGCAACGGCCTCGGAGGCATCCGGCGCGCGATCCCGGAGCTGCGACTCCCCGAGCAGTACCAGCTGCCCATCGCGGTCGTGCTGAACGACCGCGGCGGATCGGGCCCCGAGGTGTTCGCGCTCTTCCTGAAGGAAGCCAAGCGCGCAACGGTCGTCGGCAAGCTCACCGTGGGCTGCCTTGGCGCGACCTCACCGGCGCGATCGCCGGACGGATCGCAGATCTCCGTCGTCGTGGAGGAATACGTCGGTGCGGTGACCAAGACGAAGTACAACAACGCCGGCATCGACCCGGACATCGAAGCCGACGACGCCACCGCCGTCGAGGTCGCGCGTCGGCATCTGCTCACGGAGCTGGCTGCACGCTAGGCGGACACCACCTCGGGCGGAGGTCCTAGTACCTCCGGCGGGCCACCGAGCCTGCTGAGCGCCCGACCTATATGCAGGTCACGCATTGCGGTGAGCGCAGTAAAGAGGCCACGCTCGCTCGCCGTACGGGAAGTGCTCGAATGCCTCATCCGCTGCCACCGTCTTGGTACGGCTACGGGCTGGTTTGGGGGCCCCGATCCGCCCATGATCGTTCTCGGAGCGGCCGTAACAGGGCCGGAGGGGACGGAACGAATGGCGATCGTGACGACAGCGCAAGAGACCGCACTGCCGATGCCGACGATCGAGGGAGCGCTCGCCTGGGGGCCAGTTCCCGACGTCATCGAGCGGGCCCGCAACGGGGACCGTGCCGCGTTCGCGGAGCTCTACGACACGCACGTCGACAGCGTCTACCGCTACGTCCTCTACCGCGTCCGTGAGCCCGCCGACGCCGAGGATCTCTCGAGCGAGGTCTTCACCCGGGCGTTCGCGAACATCCACCGCTACCGCTGGCAGGGCAAGTCATTCCTCGCCTGGC
>CAZTAI010000221.1:0-2855 GCA_964611555.1 uncultured Chloroflexota bacterium
CCCGCGCCGCGCAGCGGCGCCCAAGAAGCCGCCGGCGCGCCGTGGCGTGAACGTGAGCGACCCGGTGGGGGACATGCTCACGCGCCTGCGGAACGCGGTCGGCGCGCGCCACGACAAGGTGGAGATGCCGGCGAGCCGCCTCAAGGCGGAGATCGCGCGGATCCTCCAGGCCGAGGGCTACATCAGCGGCTACGAGAAGGCCGGCGACGACCTCGTCGTGCGCCTCAAGTACCAGGGCCGCACCCCGGTGCTCACCGGCATCGACCGGATGAGCCGGCCCGGCCGCCGCATGTATGCGCAGAAGACCGAGATGCCGCGGGTCCTGGGCGGCCTGGGCATCGCCATCGTCTCGACGTCGGCCGGCCTCATGACCGGAACGGACGCGCACAAGCGCGGCCTTGGCGGCGAAGTCCTGGCGCGGGTCTGGTAGTAGCGACATGAGCCGCATCGGCAACATGCCCATCACCGTCCCGAGCGGCGTCGACGTGAAGGTCGACGGCCGGACCGTGCGCGTGAAGGGCCCCAAGGGCGAGCTCGTCCGCACCTTCCACCACGACGTGGACGTGCAGCCATCCGAGGGCACCATCAACGTCAAGCGCACGCAAGAGACGCGGAGCGCACGAGCGCTGCACGGGCTCACGCGGACGCTGGTCGCGAACATGGTCGCCGGGGTCACGCAGGGCTACGCCAAGGACCTCGAGATCAGCGGCACGGGCTTCCGGGCCACACTGGCCGGGAAGAAGCTGACGCTCGCGCTCGGGTACTCGCACCCCATCGAGATCGACCCGCCGGCCGGCATCTCCTTCGCGCTCGAGACCCCTCAGAAGATCAAGGTCTCGGGCATCGACAAGGAAGTGGTCGGCGAGATCGCGGCGAAGATCCGCGGGCTGCGGAAGCCGGACCCGTACAAGGCCAAGGGCGTGAAGTACGCGGGCGAGGTCATCCGTCGCAAGGCCGGCAAGGCCGGCAAGGTCGGCGCCAAGGGCGCCGCGTGATCTGGAGGACGTAAGTGCCAAGTAATACGCGCAGGGAAGCTCGGCTCATGCGGCACCGCCGCGTGCGCAAGCGCGTCGCCGGGTCGGGCGAGCGCCCGCGTCTGGCCGTGTTCCGATCGATCTCGCACATCTACGCGCAGGTCATCGACGACCGCTCTCGTCGCACGGTGGCGGCGGCATCGGACGTCGGAGCGAAGACAGGCAACAAGACGGAGCGGGCGAAGCTGGTGGGCAAGGCCGTCGCCGAGAAGGCGAAGGCCGCGGGCGTGGGCGAGGTCGTGTTCGACCGCGGCGGGTACCGCTATCACGGCCGCGTCAAGGCGCTGGCCGAGGCGGCCCGCGAATCCGGCCTGAAGTTCTAAGGGGAGTAGGGAATGGCGAGGATCGACGCGAGCCGACTGGAGCTGACCGAGCGGGTCGTCCAGATCAACCGGGTCTCCAAGGTGGTCAAGGGTGGACGGCGGTTCAGCTTCTCCGCGATCGTCGTCGTGGGCGACGGGCGCGGGCACGTCGGTGCGGGCCTGGGCAAGGCGGACGAGGTGCCGGACGCGATCCGCAAGGGCGTCGAGGACGCGAAGAAGCACGTCATGCTCGTGCCGCTTCGCGGTCAGACGATCCCGCACCCCATCACGGCGCAGTTCGGCGCCGCGAGCGTCGTGCTCCGCCCGGCTTCGAAGGGCACCGGCGTCATCGCCGGCGGCTCGGTGCGCGCCGTGGTCGAGTCGGCGGGCATCCGCGACATCCTCACGAAATCGCTGGGCAGCACGAACCCGGTGAACGTTGTCATGGCGACCATGAAGGCGCTCCAGATGCTCCGCTCGGCCGACCAGGTCGCGGACATGCGCGGCGTGCACGTGCCGGGCTCGCGTCGCGAAGCGGAGCCGGTCGCGTCATGAAGCAGCTGAAGATCACGCAGGGCCGCAGCGCCATCGGTGAGAAAGAGGGCGCGCACGGCACGCTGCGCGCGCTTGGTCTCGGCCGGCCGGGCAAGGTCGCGCACCACGAGGACACCCCGCAGATCCGCGGGATGCTCCGCCGGGTCGCCCACCTGGTCCAGGTGAAGGAGACCTCCAAGTGAAGATCCACGAAGTAACGCCACAGAAGGGATCGCGCCAGCGCCACAAGCGCATCGGGCGCGGCATCTCCGCGGGCCAGGGCAAGACCGCGGGCAAGGGCACCAAGGGTCAGCTCGCGCGGAGCGGGCCCGGCATCCCCGGCTGGTTCGAAGGCGGCCAGACCCCGCTGCACATGCGCCTGCCGAAGCTGCGCGGCTTCAAGAAGGCCGGACGCGTCGAGAACGTCGCGCTCAACGTCGGCCAGCTGGCGCAGTACGTCCAGGACGGCAAGGTGACCCCGGACACGCTCGCGGCGAAGGGCCTGATCCGCGCCGACGAGAGGGTGAAGGTCCTCGGCGATGGTGAGGCGGGCGTCGCGATCGAAGTGCACGCGCACGCCGCGTCGGCCACCGCGCGTCGCAAGATCGAGGCAGCGGGCGGCTCGGTCGTCCTGATCGGCAAATAGTGGCGGCTCAGCTCCCCGTCTTCGGAGCGCTGCTCGACGCCTTCAAGGCCAGCGATCTCCGCAACAAGATCCTCTTCACCCTCGGGATGCTTGTCGTGTTCCGGTTCCTGGCGCACGTCCCGCTCCCGGGAGTCGACCAGGCGCAGCTGACCGCCGTCCTCAACGACAACGCGCTCCTGAACATCCTTGACCTCTTCTCGGGCGGCGGCCTGGCGCGCTTCAGCGTCGTCGCTCTCGGGGTGAACCCCTACATCAATGCCTCGATCATCATGACCCTGCTCAACCAGACCATTCCCGCCCTTCAGAACCTCTCGAAGGAGGGCGAGTTCGGGCGCAACC
>CAZTAI010000222.1:0-2797 GCA_964611555.1 uncultured Chloroflexota bacterium
ACCTCTCGAAGGTCATCTTCATCACGACGGCGAACATCGACGACACGATCATCGCCCCGCTCCGCGACCGCATGGAGATCATCCGCCTCCCCGGCTACACGGAGGAGGAGAAGATGCACATCGCGGAGGGCTACCTGCTGCCGCGCCAGCTGAAGCAGCACGGGCTCATCAAGACCGAGGAGCCAGCCAAGGCGGACGGCGCTGAGACCCCAGTCGAGACGGCCCCCGTCGAGACGGCCCCCGTCGCGACCAGCCCCGAGACGACGGAGACCGCGGCGGTCCCCGCCGCCGCGAAGGCCGAAGCGACCACACCCGAGCAGCTGCGCCTCGTCCTGACCTCCGACGCGCTGCGCAAGATGATCCGCGAGTACACGCGTGAGGCCGGGGTCCGCAACCTTGAGCGTGAGATCGGGACCATCTGCCGGAAGATCGCGCGCAAGGTCGCGAGCAACGAGGCCGAGAGCGTCACCGTGGACGCGGCCGACATCGCGACATACCTCGGCCCGGAGCGGTTCGAGTACGGGCTCGCCGAGAAGGAGGACATGGTCGGCGCCGCCACCGGCGTCTCCGTGTCCGAGCACGGCGGCGACGTCCTGACGGTCGAGGCGACCATCGTGGACGGAACTTTCGGTGAGGGGAAGGACTTCCAGCTCACCGGACAGATCGGCAAGGTCATGGAGGAGTCGGCCCGCGCGGCGCTCTCGTGGGTCCGCGCGCACCAGCGCGAGCTGGGCATCGAGCACGGCTTCTTCGCCGACCACGCCATGCACATCCACGTGCCCGCCGGCGCCATCCCGAAGGACGGCCCGTCCGCCGGCGTCACCATGGCCACGTCCATCGTCAGCGCCCTGACGGGACGCCCGGTGCGCAAGGACCTCGCGATGACGGGCGAGATCACCCTGCGGGGTCGGGTCCTGCCGATCGGTGGAGTCAAGGAGAAGCTGCTGGCCGCGCACCGCGCGGGCATCAAGATCTTCGTGCTCCCCGAGAAGAACAAGAAGGACCTGGTGGACGTGCCGAAGGAGGTCCTCGACACCGTCGAGGTCAGGACCGTCGGGACGATCGAAGAGGTGCTGCGCGCGGCACTGGTCGGCGGAGGCCGGCTGACTCCGGCGCACCCTGAGGTCGGGCGGCCCGCGCCACCGCCACTGAGCTAGCGCCGGCGAGGTGGGTCGATGTCGGTCGAGTACAAGGACTACTACAAGGTCCTCGGCGTCCCCAAAGGGGCCAAGGCCGACGAGGTAAAGAAGGCCTACCGGAAGCTCGCGCGCACCTATCACCCTGACGTGAACAAGGGCGCCGACGCCGAGCGGCGCTTCAAGGAGATCAACGAGGCGCACGAGGTCCTCTCCGATCCGGAGAAGCGCAAGCGCTACGAGCAGCTCGGCGCCAACTGGGATCAGTTCTCGCGCGGGGCCGGCGCCCCGGGCCGCGGGAACTTCGAGTGGGTCTTCACCGGTACGCCGGGGCGCGGCTTCGAGGGCGGCGGCGACATGGGCGGCTTCTCGGACTTCTTCCGTACCTTCTTCGGCGACTCGGGCGGCGTCTCGCAGGAGGACCTGCTTCGCGGCCGTCGCACGAACGGCCGCCCGCGAGCGCGGTCGGGTGAGAACGTGGAGGGCGAGGTCGAGATCCCGCTGGCCGAGGCGTTCCGCGGGACCGAGCGGAGTCTCGAGGTGCGGCGCACCGACGGCTCGGTGAAGAAGCTCAACGTGAAGATCCCAAGCGGCGTGCGGGACGGCCAGCGCATCCGGCTCGCGGGCCAGGGCGTGCCGGGACACGCGGGCGGGACGCCGGGCGACATGTTCCTGCGCGTGCGCGTGAAGCCGCACCCCTTCTTCAAGATGGAAGGGGACGATCTCCACGCGGACCTGCCGGTCGCGCTGCACGAAGCTCTGCTCGGGGCGGAGGTCACGGTACCCACCCTCAAGGGACGCGTGGCGCTCAAGATCCCGGCGGAGACGCAGAACGGACGGACCATCCGGCTCGCGGGGCAGGGCATGCCCCGCGCGGGCGGTGGAGCGGGGGATCTCTTCGTGACCGTCAAGGTCGTGCTCCCGCAGAAGCTCAGCGACGAGGAGCGCGCCAGCGTCGAGAAGATCGCGGCGAAGCGCGCGAGTGAAGATGTAAGGAGCCACCTGCTCTGATGGACCCCAACAAGCTGACCGAAAAGTCACAGGAGGCCGTCGTCGCCGCGCGTGCGCGCGCGACCGAGAACGGCCACTCCGAGATCGACGTCGAGCACCTCGCCGTAGCTCTGCTGGAGCAGCAGGGCGGCACGGTGCCGAACCTCGTTCGCGCGCTGGGAGCCAGCCCGCAGCAGCTTCAGGCTGCCATCGAGTCAGAGCTCTCCAAGAAGGCCAGGGTGACCGGCGGCAGCGTCCAGGTCGCCGCGTCGGCGCGCCTCCTGCGCGTGCTCGGTCAGGCGCAGAAGGAGATGACGTCGCTGGGCGATGAGTACGTCTCCACGGAGCACATCTTCCTGGCGATGCTGGACGACACCGGGACCGTCGGCGAGCAGATCAAGCGGCTCGGTATCACCCGGCAGCGCGCGCTCGAGGCGCTGCGCGAGATCCGCGGGAACCAGAAGGTCACGGACGCGAGCCCCGAAGGCAAATTTCAGGCCCTGGAGAAGTACGGCCGCGATCTCACGGACTTGGCGCGGAAGAACAAGCTCGATCCGGTCATCGGCCGCGACGAGGAGATCCGCCGGGTGATCCAGGTCATCTCGCGCCGCACCAAGAACAATCCTGTCCTGATCGGCGACCCTGGCGTCGGGAAGACCGCCATCGTCGAG
>CAZTAI010000223.1:0-2788 GCA_964611555.1 uncultured Chloroflexota bacterium
CTCGCCGGGTCCAGAATCGATAGGTGCGATACGTACCGGACGTTCTGAACGAGGACGCACTCACGATCTACGTCGACGGCTCGCAGCGCGCGACGCCGCGCCGCGGCGGCATCGGCATCCACTTCGTCTGGGTGAACGAAGCCGGCAACGAGGAGTCGTACGACGAGCAACTCCCCTCGACCAAGAACGCCAACAACCAGCAGATGGAGCTTGAGGCGCCGAGCGCCGCGCTTGAGATCGTTCACCGCGGACGGCTGCCAGTAGAGATCGCGCGCTTCAAGAAGATCGTAGTTCGCAGCGACTCGACGTACGTGTGCGAGAACCTTTACAACGCGAAGTTCGTTTGGCCCAAGAACAAGTGGCGGACCCAGGCAGGAACCGCGGTCCAGAACGTCGATGACTGGGAGACGCTCCTGCGGTGGCTGCACCGGTTCTCGAAAGAGCACCGCATCCGTGTCGACTTCGAGTGGGTGCCAGGCAAGAAGGGTCGGCACGCGACGATGGTGGACAAGCTCGCGAAGAAGTCGTCCGACAGTCCGTCGTTCGGGCGTGCCCGACCGGCGCTCGTCCGGCGGAAGAGGACGACCGCCGAGGTCGCCAGCGGCAGCGTGCGCGTGACCGGTCAGCTGATGGTGGTGCACGTCATCGAAGTGCGGTACGTCCCGCAGCGCCGGAGCGAGTCGCGACTGAAGTACGAAGTCGTCTCGGACGGCGGCCCGGACGCGGGCGCGGTGGACTGGGCCGAGACCGATCAGCCCGTGGACGCCGGGCACACGTACCGCGTCCGGATGAACGAGGATCAAGCGAACCCGCGCATCATGGAAGTCCTAGAGGAAGTGACGGAGGACCTCGGCCCGTTCGTGGACGCGCTGAGGTCGTTCGGCCGACCCGCGACAATCAAGGAGATTCGGGCCAAGCTGCCCGCGGCGCCGAAACCGATGTCCCGCGGAGCCGTCCAACTCAGGCTTGACCGCCTCGTCGATGAAGGCCAGGCCCAACGCGAGCGCTCCCCGGAAGGAAGGCGACCCTACGTTTACGGGATCGAGCCGGAAGGCGTTGCGCCGCTTGAACCGCCGCCGCCGGGCACGCCGGCAGAGCGATCTCCGTCGGAGGTCACCGGGAAGTCGTCCTGAACTGCGTGAAACGGGGCGAAGTGATCATCGGCGAGGCTAAGCACTCGGTTTCGGGCAGACGAGACGGCGGATAACCGAACCTTTAGTGCCGCTCATGGATAGAGACATCGTGACCGAGGACGGAGGGCCCGCCGCGGACGAGGTCGCCAGCGTCGCGCGCCTGCAGCGGGGCGACATCGGCGGACTGGAGTTCTTGGTCCGGCGCTTCCAGGTCGAAGCCACGCGCGCCAGCTTCCTGATCGTCCGCGACCGCCAGTTGGCTGAAGACATCGTCGGCGGCGCGTTCCTGCGCGCTTACGAGCGGATCCACCAGTTCGACACGGGTAGACCCTTCCGTCCCTGGTTCCTGCGCGCGGTCGTCAACGACTCCCTTAAGGCGGCCGAGCGCGGCATGCGGTCGGTCTCGCTTAGCGGAGGGAGTGACCGGGAGGCACCCGCCGCGGAGCTGGAGGCCGCCGAGGCTTCGCCTGAAGTGCTAGCTGAGCGCAGCGATCTGCGCCGCGCGGTCGTCACGGCGCTCGAAGCCTTAAGCCCGAAGCAGCGGACCGCCGTCGTCCTCCACTACTACCTGGGACTGAGCGGACGCGAGATCGCGGATCGGACCTCGAGTCCTCAGGGCACGATCAAGCGGAGGCTGCACGACGCCCGCGTCCGTCTGCGAACGCTCCTGACCGACGCCGGGCTGGACCGTTGAGCGCGCGTCCCACCGAAAGGAGAACTGCCGTGATGAATGCCTATCCGAGCGACCTGGTCCGAGAGATTCTGACCGCACAAGCCGAGCGCTCGGTCCCAACGACCAGCGATGTTTGGCCCGAGGTCTTGCGCCGACACACGCAGCGCGCAGCCCGACCCACGAAGCTACGCGTCAGCCGCCGAGCCGCGCTCCGCGCGGCCGCGGCGCTAGGAGTGGCCACCATCATGGTCGTCGCGTCGGCTCCGTGGCTGAACCGGACACCTACGACCGCGGCCGCCGCCCTATTCGGTGAACTCGCTGTCGTTGCCGCCACCCAGCCCGCAGCTCCTGCCGTCCCTCCCGGCAGCTATGCGTACACGCGATCGGAGTCGATGCAGCTGTTCCAGGCTCCGAATATCGGGGTCTCCGTGTTGTTCCCGCGCATCCGCGAGATCTGGATCTCACCGGATGGCTCGGGACGGATCCGCGACCTGAGGGCCGGCGACCCGATCTTCACTAGCGAGTCGGCGCGCGCGGCGTGGATCGCGGCCGGATCGCCTCCCTTCGGCATGGACATCGACGAGGACTACGGTCCTAATGGCCTTCACTTCGAAGACCTGAGCGCACTGCCCACAGACACAGCCGCACTGACCGCGCTGGTGCGGGAGCGGGCCAGCAAGTCCGACCGTCCCCTGGATGTGCAGATGTTCGTTGTCGTGGGCGACCTGCTGCGAGAGACGCGGGCCGCGCCGGAGCTCCGTGCCGCCCTGTATCAGGTGGCCGCGCAGATCCCCGGGGTCGAGGTCATCGGGAACGTGCGGGACCGGGCCGGTCGCCAGGGCGTTGCCGTCGCTAAGACGGCCTATCACATCGGCGGAACGCAACGACACACGTTGATCTTCGAGCCGACCACGTCGGCGCTGCTGGGCGAGGAGACGGTCCGGAGCCCGTGGCTGCCCGGGATCCTCACTGAAGGGCCCAC
>CAZTAI010000224.1:0-1595 GCA_964611555.1 uncultured Chloroflexota bacterium
CAGGAGATGGTGGAGCGCCAGAAGGTGAACCTCTTCACCGGCATCATGGCGTCGTCCGAGGCGCTCGCGGTGAGCGCCAAGCTCGCCGAGTGGAACGCGTTCTTCCTGTCCTCCATCAACGGCGCCGGTGAGCTCACGGCCGAGAAGTACGTGCCGAACTTCTTCCGCGCCAACACCTCCGGGCCCATGGGCGCGCGCACCATCGCGCTCTATCTCAAGGACACGCCGCAGAAGACGTTCTACGCGATCGGGCTCGACTACGCGTGGGGCCACTCGAGCGTGAGCGTGTTCGAGACGGAGATCAAGCGCGCGGGCAAGGAGTTCACGGGCAAGGTCTTCGCGCCCACGGGCACCAAGGACTACTCGACCTACATCACGAAGATCCAGCAGGCGAACCCGCAGGGCCTGTACGTCGCGATGACCGGCGACGACGCCACCGCGTTCTATCAGCAGGCCGCGCAGTTCAAGCTCGGCGAGAAGATCCAGATGGTCACCGAGCTGGTCGACATCCTCAACCTCAAGCCGGCCGGCGACGCCATGCTCGGGCTGATCGGCGCCAGCCGCTACGCGTTCACGTACGAGAACGCGGAGAACAAGACGTTCGTGCAGCGCTTCCAGAACGAGATGAAGGAAGTGCCGGACACGTTCGACGGCGAGCAGTACCAGGCGCTCCAGGTGCTGTTCCGCGCCATCGAGAAAGCCAAGAGCACCGACACCGCCGCGCTCATCAAGGCGATGGAAGGGCTCGAGGTCACGAGCGTGAAGGGCAAGGTCGTCATGCGCGAGTGCGACCACCAGGGCGCGCAGGTCGGGCTCGTCGTGAAGGCGGTGCGTCGCAGCGGCTTCGCGCATCCGATTCCCGAGGTCATCAAGACCTATCCGGCGGACGTGGTCACGCCGCCCTGCCGCAAGTCCTCCTACAGCTAGACCCTGAGCTTCTCGACCTTCGTCGTCATCCAGGGACTCAACGCCGTCGCGCTGGCGGCGTTGCTGTTCCTGATCTCGATCGGCCTCACGCTGATCTTCGGGATCATGCGGATCGTGAACTTCGCGCACGGCGCGCTCTACATGCTCGGCGCCTACGCGGGGTTCACGATCGCCGCGTGGACCGGCAGCTACTGGCTGGCGCTCGTGCTCGCGCCGCTCGCCGTCGCGGCCATCGGCATCGTGCTCGAGGCCGTGGTGTTGCGCCCGCTCTACCGTCGCGAGCACGGTGCGTTCCTGCTCGTCACGTTCGGCCTCGCGCTGGTGATCGGCGAGGCGATCCGGCTCGGCTGGGGACCCGATCCGCGGCGCCTCCCCATTCCTCCCGCGCTCGCCGGCTCCGTCACGATCCTTGGCGCGCCATTCCCGACGTACCGGCTGTTCCTCGCGGTCACGGGCGCGGTGGTCGCGGTGGCGCTTTGGCAGTTCCTCGCCCGCACGCGGCTGGGGCTGCTCATCCGGGCGACCTCGCAGAACGCCGAGATGGTGCACGCGCTCGGCGTGGACGTGCAGGTGGTGCGCGCCGGCGTCTTCGGCCTCGGCTGCGGCCTCGCCGCGCTCGGGGGCGTCATGGCGACGCCGCTCGTGTCGGCGCATCTCGGCATGGGCGT
>CAZTAI010000224.1:1695-2784 GCA_964611555.1 uncultured Chloroflexota bacterium
TGATCCTCGGGCTCTTCGCGATGAGCCTCGACCTCCTCGTCGGCTACACGGGCCTCGACTCCTTCGGGCATGCCGCCGTCTACGGCTTCGGCGCATACAGTGCCGCCCTGCTGCTCCTGCACACCGGCGTGTCGCTGCCCGTCGCGATCCTCGGAGGCGCCGTCTTCACCGCCGCCATCGCGGTCCCCATGGCGTGGCTCTGCACGCGCGCGACCGGCGTCGCGTTCGCGATGCTCACGCTCGCCTTCGCGCAGCTCCTCTACGCGGTCGCCTACAAGTGGCAGAGTGTCACCGGTGGCTCCGACGGGCTCGCCGGCGTGCCGCGCACGGCGGGGCCGCTCGGGATGAGCTGGTTCACGTCGAAGATCGGCTACTACTACCTGGCGGCCGGCTGCCTGATCGCCGCGTACGTCTTCTGCCGCGCATTCGTCGCCTCCGCCGTCGGCACCACGCTGCTCGCGATCCGCGACAACGAGCGCAAGGCGCAGGCGCTCGGCTACAACCCGCGCGCGTACAAGATCCTCGTCTTCGTGCTGTCCGCGTTCCTCGGCGGGCTCGCCGGCGCGCTCTACGCGCCGTTCGCCGGCTTCGCGTCACCCGATCTCTTCTTCTGGGTGCTGTCGGGGCAAGTGCTGATCATGGTGGTCGTCGGCGGCGCGGGCACGCTGAGCGGTCCCATCCTCGGCGCCGCGTTCTTCCTCGCGCTCGAGCACTACCTGAGCGTCTTCACCGACTCGTGGGCGCTGGTGCTCGGCCTCGTCTTCATCGCCGTCGTGCTCTTCGCGCCGCAAGGCTTGTGGGGGATGGTCCGTGGCCGCGCCGTACCTTGAGTGCGAGGGGCTGAGCCGCCACTTCGGCGCGCTCGCCGCCCTCGACGGCGTGACGATGCGCGTGGAGCCCGGCGAGATCCGCGCGGTGATCGGCCCCAACGGCGCGGGGAAGTCGACGCTCTTCAACGTGATCACGGGGGTGCTCGCACCCACCGCCGGCGTGGTGCGCTTCAAGGGCGAGCCGCTGAGCGGGCTGCCGCCGCACGAGGTCTGCGCGCGCGGTCTCTCGCGCACGTTCCAGATCACCGCGCTCTTCTCG
>CAZTAI010000225.1:0-2780 GCA_964611555.1 uncultured Chloroflexota bacterium
GCGGGGGGGCCGGCCGCGGCGCCTCGACCGGTGGCCGGGCTCCCTCGGTGGCCTCGATGTTCGTTCTCTCCATATCCGTCATCCCTTTACCTGGTCACCAGCTGGACTTCGTCACGCCCGGCAGCTCGCCGAGCAGCGCCCGCTCGCGGAAGCAGATCCGGCAGAGGCCGAACCTGCGCATGTACGAGCGTGCCCGGCCGCACATCTGGCAGCGGCTGTACGCGCGCGCCGGGTACTTCTGCTCGCGCTGCGAGCGAACGACGAGGCTCTTCTTCGCCACCCCTGCTCCTCCTTAGGCCGCGCGGCTGCCCGGCTGGCGGAAAGGCATGCCGAGCGCTTCGAGTAGCGCGCGGCCTTCCTCATCCGTCTTGGCGGTGGTCACGATCGTGACCTCGAGACCCCGCAGCCGGTCGATCTTGTCGTAGTCGATCTCGGGGAACACCAGCTGCTCCTTCAGGCCCAGCGAGTAGTTCCCGCGCCCGTCGAACCCGCGGTCCGACACGCCCTGGAAGTCACGGATGCGCGGCAGCACGACGTTCAGGAGCTTCTCGGTGAAATGCCACATGCGGTCGCCGCGCAGCGTCACCTTGAGCCCGATCGGCATGCCGACCCGCAGGCGGAAGTTCGAGATGGCCTTCTTGGACTTCGTGACCACCGGCTTCTGTCCCGTGATGGTGGCCAGGTCCCCGGCGGCAGCGTCCATGGCCTTCCCGTTCCCGATCGACTCACCCATGCCGATGTTCAGCACGACCTTCTCGAGGGTCGGAATGCGCATGACGTTGTCGTAGGAGAACCGCTTGCGCAGCTCGTCCTTGATGGTCTTGTCGTACCGCTCCTTCATCCCGCTGGCCACCTAGCTCTTCTCCTTCGGCGCCACGATCGCCTCGCCGCAGTGCCGGCAAACGCGCGACTTGTCGCCGTCCTCGGTCTTGTGCGCCGCGCGCGTCGTCTTCCCGCAGTGCGGGCACACCAGCATCACCTTGGCGAGGTCCATCGCCGCCGGCTGCTCGATGATCCCGCCCTTGATGTTCCGCTGCGGGTTCGCCTTGCGGTGCCGCTTCGCGATGTTCACGCCAGCCACGACGACGCGGTGCGCGGTCGGCAACACTTCCTGCACGGTGCCGCGCTTGCCGCGGTCCTTGCCGGCGATGACCTCGACCTGGTCGCCCTTGCGGATCCGGACGGCCACTAGAGCACCTCCGGGGCGAGGGACACGATCTTCATGAAGTTCTTCTCGCGCAGCTCGCGCGCGACGGGCCCGAAGATGCGCGTGCCCCGCGGCTGGTTCTGCGGGTTTAGCAGCACAGCCGCGTTGTCGTCGAAGCGGATGTAGCTGCCGTCGTCGCGGCGGTACTCCTTCGTCTGCCGGACGAGGACCGCACGGACCACCTCGCCCTTCTTCACGCCGGCGTTCGGGATGGCCTGCTTCACCGTCGCGATGAAGACGTCGCCGACCCCCGCGGGCGTGCCCGAGGACGAACGGAGTACGCGGATGACCGAGATCTCCCGCGCGCCCGTGTTGTCCGCGACCTTTACCCGCGTGTACGGCCTGATCACCGGTCGTCCCCCGTGCGCTCGCTGACGTCCGCGGCGTCCTCTGCTTCCTCGGCGCTCGCCTCGACGGCCGCGCGCTCCGGCTTCGCGAGGAGCTCGGTGACGCCCTCGGCCTCCTCGAGCTCGCGCTCGACGTCGGCGACCCGGCGTGCCGCGGCGCCGGCCTCGCCGGCGCGGGAGAGGACCTCGATGACCTGCCAGCGCTTCGTCGCGCTGAACGGGCGGCTCTCCTGGATGCGGACGAGGTCGCCGGCCTTCACGTCGCCCGTGGCGTCGTGCGCCGGGAACCGCTTCCGGACCCGGATGACCTTCTTATAGAGGGGGTGCCGCCGCTGCCGCTCGACCTCGACGATGGCGGTGTTGAGGGTCTTCGCCGAGACCACCGTGCCGACCTTCGACCGGCGGTGGCCGCGGTGCACCTTGGTCGCGGCGGTCGCGGCGGTCACGGCGGCGGCAGGCGCGGCCGCTTCCGCGGTGGCCTTGGCCGGCGCGCGGCGCGCGACCGTCTTTCGCGCGGTCGTCTTCGCCGCCGCGGCCTTCGTGGCCGTCGTCTTCTTCGCCGCTGTCTTCTTCTCAGGCACTCTTCTCGGTCTCCCTCTGCTTCGCGAATGTCATCGCACGCGCGATCCGGCGGCGCGCCCGCGGGATCGCCCGCACGTCCTTGAGCTGCCGCGTCGCCAGCCGGAACCGCAGGTCGAGCAGCTCTTCCTTCGCCGTCTTCATCTCCTCGGACAGGTCCTCATCGGACAGGCGTCGGAGGTCCTTCTTCTCAGCCACCGGCGGCCACCGCCGCGACCGGGTCGGCCTCGATGCCCTCGCGCACGAGGATCCGCGTGCGGATCGGCAGCTTGTGCGATGCGAGCCGGAACGCTTCCTTGGCCAGCGCATGGTCCACGCCGGACACCTCGTAGAGGATCCGGCCGGGCTTCACGATCGCGACCCAGTGGTCGGGCGCGCCCTTGCCGGAGCCCATCCGGGTCTCGGCCGGCTTCTTCGTGACCGGACGGTCCGGGAACACGCGGATCCAGACCTTCCCGCCGCGGCGCATGTGGTGGACGATCGCGCGACGCGCGGCCTCGATCTGCCGCGAAGTCATGCGGCAGGGCTCCTGCGCCTGCAGCGCGAAGTCGCCGAACGCGACCGTGGAGCCGCCGTAGGCGACGCCGGTCATGCGGCCACGCTGGAACTTGCGGTACTTGAGACGCTTCGGCATCAGCATCAGGCGG
>CAZTAI010000226.1:0-2775 GCA_964611555.1 uncultured Chloroflexota bacterium
GCGATCGCCTCGTAGAGTGCCCGCGGCATCCGCGGGACGCCGGTCGCGACGTAGCCGTTGCCTTTGAACTCGGCCGGCGGTTCGATCTTGCGCTCGATCCCCCACAGGCCCGCGCCCATCATCGCGGCATAGGTGAGGTAGGCGTTCATGTCGCCGCCGGGGAACCGGTCCTCGATATGGAGGCCCTGCTCGTGGCCGACGATCCGGAACCCGGTCGTCCGGTTGTCGCGGCCCCAGACGACGTTCACCGGCGCCCACGACAGCGACGCGTAGCGCTTGTACGAGTTGATGTTCGGGGCGATGAAGATCGCCAGCTCCCGTGACAGGGCCATCATCCCGCCGAGGAACCAGGCCATCGTGTCCGACATCCCGTACGGCCGTTTCGAGCCCTTCTCGTGCATCAGCGAACGCTTGCCGGCGGTGTCCCAGACGCTCATGTGGAGGTGCCCGGACGACCCGGTCCAGCGGTGGTCCGGCTTGGCCATGAACGTGATGCCCCAGCCGTTGAGGTACGCGATCTCCTTGGCCCCGTGCTTGAAGATCACGCTCCGGTCCGCCGACTCGAGGACGTCGTCGTAGGCGATGTTCACCTCGTGCTGCCCGGGCGCGGCCTCGCCCTTGCTGAACTCGACCGGGACCCGCGCCTCGGTCATCTGGTTGCGGAGCAGCCGGTGGAGTGGCTCCGCCTTGGTCGCCTGGAGAAGGTGGTAGTCCTCGTTGTAGTAACCGAAGGTCTTCGGGACGGACCAGCCCTTCTCGGCGAGGTCATCCCAGGAGTCCTTGAGGACGTAGAACTCGAACTCGGACCCGGCCTTGAGGCGGTAGCCCATGGATCTCGCGCGTTCCACCTGGCCCTTGAGGATCGTGCGTGGCGAGATCGGGATCTCCGCATGGGTCTCGTCGTCGATCGTGTCCGACAGGACGAGGGCCGTTCGGTCCAGCCAGGGCAGCACCCGCATCGAGTCCCAGACCGGCGACGCGACCCAGTCGCCGTAGCCGGTCTCCCAGTTCATCAGCGCGAACCCGTCCGGCGTGTTCATCTCCATGTCCGTGCCGAGGAGGTACGTGCAGAAGTGGGCGCCGTGATCGATGACCCCGTCGAGGAACGCCTGGCCCTGGACCCGCTTGCCCATCAGCCGGCCCTGCATGTCCGTGAACGCGACGACGAGCGTATCGACGCGCCCGTCCCGGACCATGGCCTTCAGCTCCTCGAGGCGCGGATGCTTGCCGTCTTTCGTGGCCATCGTTCCTCCTGCCTCTACTTCGCCGTCATCGCCCCGTCCGCGACGAGCACGCTGCCGGTCACGAACGAGGACTCGTCCGACGCCAGGAACAGGGCGACATTCGCGATCTCGCGGGGCTCGCCGGGTCGCCCGATCGGCTGGAAGGAGTCGATTGTGGCGTAGACCTCCTTCAGCCCGCCGAGCATCTCCGCATGGGCGTAGTTGATCGGAGTGTCGACCCAGCCCGGGGCGAGGGCGTTGCACCGGATGCCCTGCTTCGCGTAGTCGAGCGCGATCCCCTTCGAGAGCATGACGATCGCCCCCTTTGAGGTCGCATAGATCGCGAGGAACGGCTCGGCGACGATCCCGTTGACCGAGCTCGTGTTGATCAACGAGCCGCCACCGCCGCGAAGCATGTGGGGGATCGCGTACCGGCAGCCGTAGATACAGCCCTTCACGTTGACGTTGAGGGTCCGGTCGACGACCTCGTCCGGAACCTCGTGGAACACCCCCGGGATGTTGATCCCGGCATTGTTGAACACAACATGCAGGCCGCCCCAGCGGGCCGCGGTGTCGTCCGTGTAGCGCCTGACCGCCGCCGGATCCGAGACGTCCGCCTTGACGGCGACGGCCGACTTGCCGATCTCCGCGGCGACGGCCTCGACGGCGGGACCGTCGACGTCGACGCAGGTCACCCGTGCGCCCTCCTCCGCGAAACGGATCGCCGTTGCGCGGCCGATCCCTGAGCCGGCGCCGGTGACGATCGTGACCTTGCCGGCCAGCCGGTCGCCCATCTCTCCTCCCGGTGCGAATTCCGTCGCAGAATCCGCTTGACAGCGCGAACCACGGACCCCGTAATGCGCGAGGGGAGGGCTATCGTACCGCTCTGAGGGAGGGACTCGGGCCATGGCGTCCAACGACGTCGACCAGCTGCACCGCCTCGGCTACGCCCAGGAGCTGCGGCGCGGGATGCGGACGTTCTCGAACTTCGCGGTCTCGTTCACGATCATTTCGATCCTGTCCGGCTGCCTGACGCTGTTCGCGTTCGGGATGCGCACCGGCGGGCCTGCGGAGATGACGATCGGCTGGCTGGTCGTCGGCTTCTTCGTCACGCTCGTCGCCCTGGGTATGGCGGAGGTCGCCTCGAGCTACCCGACCGCGGGCGGGCTGTACTACTGGTCTGCCAAGCTGGCCAAGAACAACGCGCCCGCGTGGTCGTGGTTCACGGGCTGGTTCAACCTCCTCGGCCAGGTGGCGGTGACTGCCGGGATCGACTTCGGGCTTGCCTTCTTCATCAACGCCTACCTCCACATCGCCTTCGGCTGGGGAACCGAGCCGCACACCACGATCGCGATCTTCGGTGTCGTGCTGTTCCTCCACGGGCTGCTGAATACGTTCGGCATCCGGCTGGTCGCATTCCTCAACAACGTGTCCGTCTGGTGGCACGTCGTGGGCGTGGCCGTGATCTTCGTGGCGATGTTCTTCCTGTCGCCGCATCACACGCCGCTCGACCAGGTGTTCACGACGTTCGTCAACAGAACAAACCTCGATC
>CAZTAI010000227.1:0-2757 GCA_964611555.1 uncultured Chloroflexota bacterium
GCTCCGGCAGCCAGAGCGGGTCGCCGAAGAAGAACTCCTCCCCCTGCGCGCACACACGGGTGGACGAGTCGGCCAGAGTGAATATCGCGAACGTTCCGACGCCGATGTAGGCGATCCGTGTCCCGTCCGGCGACCACGTCGGGATGGCGTCGTCCCCGGTCTGGGTGATCACTTCCATGGACGAGCCGTCCGCTCGCGAGATGAAGAGGTCCGAGGGCACGCCCAGGTGCGCGAGCTTGCCCGCGCCCTGTACACGCGAGCTCGCACGGCCAGCGGCCGAGAAGACGATGCGGTCGCCGGCAGGCGCGAAGCGCGGCGTCATGATCCAGAAGAACGTGTCACCGGTGGCGAAGAACGGCCGCGCGTCGGCGCCACTTGGGAGCGTCGCGGTCCACAGGGTCTCGGGCGCGGAGTCCTTGAGCTTCACGTACACGAGCCTCGTCCCGTCGGGCGAGATCGCCGGGTCGGCGCCGTCGCGGACGACGGTCCGGCGCTCCCCGGTCGCGAGATCCACGCGCTCGATGGTGTCCTCGTTGCCCACGTAGGCCCCGTCCCGGATCACCGCGGCACGGCGGTGCATGTAGATCGCGGCACCGCTCGGGTCATAGCGCGGGCTCGCGTAGAACACGTTCTCCGCCTCGTGCTCCAGAAGCGTCCGGTACTCCGTCCCGTCGAGCTTGACCTCGACGATGTCCGTGCCGAAGCCGGCCGCATCGGAGTCGCGCGTCACGGCGAAGGCGATCCGCGAGCCATCGGGATGTAGCGCCGGCGTAGTCGGCGACTCCTCGGGGTCGAGCTCGATCACGCGCCCGATGGGCCGGCAGTCCGCATTCAAGGCGACCAGCCCGTTGGCGTTCGCGAGCAGGAACGTGGCGCGAAGGCCCGGTGCGGACGCGGCAGGCGGAGGCCCGGTCCCGGCGGAGCAGGCGCCAGCGACCATCGCTAGGACGGCGGCCAGCGCCAGCGGACGCCTCATCGACCGATCCTGCCACACGGACCGGATCGCGATAGCGTCCGCGGATCGACGCGTTCGTGCGCATCCTCGCCCGGCTGGCCTCGCTGACGGACGAGCAGCTCGGCGGCCGCGCGACTTGGCGCGGCAAAGAGACCGACGCGCGGTATGCGCTTCTGCACAGCACGCTCGAGCAGGAGCAGGGCGCGATCGTGCGGGCGCGGCTCGGCTACAGCGGGAGCGAGGCGCAGCGGATCCTGGGCCTCGCGCAGGTCGCCTACGGAGATCTACGGGGTCTGATCGCGGGTGTGGGTCCGGAGCTGCTCGACCGCGCACCGCGCGCGGGCGAGTGGCCCGCTCGCGACGCCCTCGCGCACACGGTGGGCGTGGAGCGCTCGTACCACGCGAACACCGCGTTCGCGCTCGTGCGCTCGCCCGACGATCCGCTCACCCTCCCCGCGGACCGCCGGCCCGTGCCGGACCCCACGGACACGGCCGGGGACGGCAGCGCCATAGCGTTCCGGCTCGGCCAGCGCCGTGCCGAGACCGATGCCGGTCTCTCGAAGATCCGCGATGACCAGCTGACGCTGCCGAGCGCGTGGGGCAGCCACAGCGCGGACGTGCGCATCGATGTCCGCTTCCGGCTGCACCGCTTCGCCTCCCACCTGGTCGAGCACACCGTGCAGTGCGAGCGTGCCCTCGAGGCCGCCGGCCTCCCATTCGGCGATGCGCGGCGCGTCGTCCGGCGCATCTCTATCGCGCGCGCGATGCACGAGCGGATCAGCTCGCCGGACGACCTCGCGCGTCTGGACCGGGCACACGAGGAGGCTACGTCGGCGACGACCCCGTGAAGGTGGCCCGCTCCACCGCCATGGGTGGGCATAGGCAGACCACGGAGCCCATGCCGTTCGAGCTCCACCAATCGCGCGCCAGGCGCTGCGGGCCGAGGAGCCTGATGCCGCTGAAGAGGTCGAGCGCGCTCATCGTGTAGCGCACGTTCGCCAGGGCCGCGGTGATGCGCCCGTCCTCGATGAGGAAGGTCCCGTCCCGCGTCGTCCCCGTCATCGTCGCGCGGCGCGGGTCCGTGATGTTGGTGTAGTGGAAGCGCGTGATGAGCACGCCGCGGCCGACCGTTCCGATCAGCTCCTCGCGCGTCGCCGTGCCGCCCTCCATGGTCAGGTTCCCGGCGTAGCCGCCGCGCTGATAGCGCGCGGGGTCGGTGGCATCGCCGGCGTGGCCGGTCGAGCGGGCTCCCAGGAGATTCGCGCCGGTGCGGTCGTAGACCGGTGACTTCGCGACACCGCGCTCGACCACCGTGACGCGCTGCTTCGGCGTCCCCTCGAGGTCGAAGGGGATCCCCAGGGTGCGCGGGTCGAGGGCGTCGTCGTGCAGCGTGAGCTTCGGCCCCGTCACCTGCTCGCCGATGCGACCCGCCATGAACGACCGGCCCTCGCTCACGCTCTGCGCCCCGAGACCGGTGAGCGACACGACGCGCAGGATCTCGGCTACCGCCGGCTCCTCGAACACGGCCTCGTAGTCGCCAGGCTCGAGGGTCCGCCGGTCGCGGTCGAGGCGGCACTTGGCGATCGCCCGCTCCGCCACACCCGTCGGATCGAGGGCGCCCGCGCGGCTGGCCAGGTCCTCGGCGAAGCCGCTGCCCACGTCGCTCAGTACCAGCGCGCGGAGGTAAGCCATGGTCGCCGGCGCGTAGTGCGCAACACCCCGCGAGCTCGCGATGGCGTACTCGGTGACCTCCAGCTGGTGCGTCCCGGCGGCGCGCAGACCCGCGCGCTCGGCGGCTTCGC
>CAZTAI010000228.1:0-2754 GCA_964611555.1 uncultured Chloroflexota bacterium
CGAATGCTGGGTCGGCTTCGTCTTGAGCTCGCCGGTGGCGCCGATCTGCGGCAGCCAGGTGACGTGGACGTAGAGCACGTTACGGCGACCGACGTCCTTGCGCATCTGGCGGATGGCCTCGAGGAAGGGCAGCGACTCGATGTCGCCGACGGTGCCGCCGACCTCGACGACCACTACATCGGCCTGGCCCTCGCGCGCGACGCGGTGGATGCGGGCCTTGATCTCGTTGGTGACGTGCGGGATGACCTGAACGGTCGCGCCGAGGTAGTCGCCGCGGCGCTCCTTGGCGATGACAGCGTTGTAGATCTGACCCGTCGTCAGGTTCGACGCGCGCGTGACGTTCCGGTCGATGAAGCGCTCGTAGTGACCCAGGTCGAGGTCGGCCTCCGCGCCGTCCTCCGTGACGAAGACCTCGCCGTGCTGGTACGGGGACATCGTGCCGGGGTCGACGTTGAGGTAGGGATCCATCTTGAGAGAGGCGACCGAGAGGCCACGCGCCGCGAGGAGGCTTCCGAGCGATGCGGCGGTGATGCCTTTGCCGAGGGAGGAAGTGACCCCGCCGGTCACGAACACGAACTTCGCCATCAGGACGACCTCCGGGGTTTTTCCAAGTCTATCTTGTCGTGCCGTTAACCCTCTATCGGCCCGAATGGGAGGCTGTGGAGGACGACCAGGCGCGGTCGCTCCGTGCGACCCGTCGCGGGCTCGGACTCCACATGGACGGGCTCCTCGCGCACTGCACTGGCCGGGTCGCCGTCGGATCGGAGCGCGCGGAACCGCGCGTCCTCGAGCTCGGCGCCGGGTGCACCCGCGTGCTCGACCATCGCGATCAGGAGCGGGCGCATCCAGCGCAGGCCCGCGCGCACGCCGACCGGCGCGATGAATGGCGAGCGGTCCGATGCGAAGCCGCGTGTGGCTTCATCGACCCAGCGCGCCAGGAACGGAGGCACGTATGCCTCTCCCGCGAACGCGAGCCCGCCTGGGCCGGTCCACCCGCAGAGGAGGCGCCGCGCTCCGCGCTCGTCGATCTCCACGCCACCGATGATCACGTCGGCGCGCGGTGTCACGTGCAGCTTCAGCCAGTCCGCCGTGCGGCCTGCCGGCACGTACGGGGAGCGGCGCTTCTTGGCCACGATGCCCTCGAGCCCGTATTCCTCGACCGCATCGAAGAACGGCTCGCCGTCATCCTCGAGGTGGTCGGGCACCGCCACCTTGCGGTCGCCGATCCCGAGCGCCGCGAGCCGCTGGCGCCGCTCCTCGAGCGGCCGGCGCAGCAGCGGCCGGTGGCCCTCATAGAGAAGGTCGAAGGCGACGAATATCGGCCCGCGGCCGCGCCTAGCGGCCCGGGGACCGAGGCGTGCGGCGAGCAGGTCGTACGAGGGTCGGCCGCGCGAGTCGCAGACGATCACTTCGCCGTCCAGGAGCACACCCTCTGGGATCCTGGCGTCGCGGAGCTCGGGTATGGCCGGCAGCAGGTCACCGCCCGCCCGGTCCACGAGACGCAGACCGTCGCGGTCCCGACCCATGAAAGCGCGGACGCCGTCCCACTTCACCTCGAACAGGTACTCGTGCGAGTTGAAGGGTCCGCTCGCGAGACGCGGTCTCATCGGTGGCACCGAGCGGGGAACGCCGGAGCGCGCTTCGTCGAGCTGGATCAGGGTCGGCGCGTTCGGGTCGGGCACGCGCTGTGGCACTCGTCCGAGCCTAGCCGGACTCCGTAGTGGTCCAGAAGTGCCCGTTGAGGGCCTTAAGAGGCGGCCTTCCGCTTCTTGGCGGTGGTCTTCCGCTCCGTTGAGGCGCGGCTCGTCTTGCCCGCGCCCTTCTCGCCCTTCTTGGCGCGCTCGACCGAAGCCTTAAGGGCCGCCATGAGGTCGACGACGGTGGTCTCGGCCTCCGGCTCGGCGGCCTCGATGACCTCCTTGCCCTCCACCTTGGCCCTGACGATGTCATCGACGGCTTCCTTGTACTCGTCCTTGAACTCGCCCGGCTCGAACTTCATGGCCATGGCCTCGACGAGCGTCTGGGCCATCTGCATCTCCTTGGCGCTGACGCTGATGTCCTCGGGGAGGTCCAGGTCGCCGGTGTCGCGGATCTCGTCCGGCCAGTGGAGCGTGTTCAACAGGAGGACCCCGTCCAGCGGCCGCACGGAAACGAGCCGCTCGCGGTCGCGTAGCGCGAACTTCGCGATCGCGACGCGCTTGTTCTTCTCGAGCGTCTTCTGCAGCAGCTTGTACGGCTTCGCCGCGCTCTTCTCGGGCTCGAGGTAGTACGCGCTCTGGTAGTAGATCGGCCCCGGCAGCTCCTCGTCCTCGATGAAGCCGGCGATGTCGATGGCCTTGCTGCTCTTCAGCGGGAGCTTCTCGAGGTCCTCGTCCTCCATGACGACGTAGCTGCCCTTCTCGTACTCGTAGCCCTTGATCACGTCGCCCCACTGGACCTCATGTTCACCGTCCGGGCACCAGCGCTTGTTCTTGATCCGCGTCTTGTGCTCGGGGCAGAGGAGGTTGAAGGACACCTTCGAGCTGCTCTCGGTCGCGAGATACATCCGGATGGGGATGGCGACCATCCCGAAGCTCAGCACCCCACGCCAGATGGACCTCGGCATGGATCGATCTCCCCTCTTCCGCTCGGCTTTTTCCCGCGCGGCTTGCCGCGCGAGCCTAAAACACGCTGTCAACCATCGCAAGTCCCCCCGATGGCGGCGCGCCGCGGTACCCGACGGGGCGAACCGGCGCGCGCCCCCCTGCGCTTGAG
>CAZTAI010000229.1:0-2743 GCA_964611555.1 uncultured Chloroflexota bacterium
ACGTGTCCGGGCGTGTCAATGATGTTGATCCGGTGATCCGCCCAGAAGCACGTCGTGGCCGCGGCCGTGATCGTGATGCCGCGCTCCTGCTCCTGGGGCATCCAGTCCATCGTCGCCGCGCCGTCGTGGACCTCGCCGATCTTGTAGATCTTCTTCGTGTAGAAGAGGACCCGCTCGGTGACGGTCGTCTTGCCGGCATCGATATGGGCGATGATCCCGATGTTGCGGACGCGGTCGAGCGGGATGCTCTCGCTGGCACCGGTCGCCTTGCTGGGCCGCGTCTCGAGTGCCATTACCACTTGTAGTGCGAGAAGGCCTTGTTGGCCTCCGCCATCTTGTGCGTCTCTTCCTTGCGACGGACCGCGGCACCCGCGTTGTTGAGGGCGTCGAGCAGCTCGCCCGCGAGCTTCTCCTGCATGGAGCGGCCGGGGCGCTTGCGCGCGGCGTCGATGACCCAGCGCATCGCGAGCGAGTTGCGGCGCTCGGGCTTGATCTCGACCGGCACCTGGTAGGTCGCACCACCAACGCGGCGCGGCTTGACCTCGATGAGCGGCGTCGCGTTGCGCAGCCCGGTGTCGAAGACCTCGATGGCGGGACGGCGGACCGTCCCCTCGGCCTTCTCGAGCGCGCCGTAGACGATCGACTCCGCCGTAGTTCGCTTGCCGTGCTGCATCACCTTGCTGATGAACTGCTGGACGGCGACGCTGCCGAACTTGCGGTCGGGCGGGATGTTGCGGTGGCTGGGGCGGGCACGGCGTGGCATCTAGGCGCTCGCCTTCTTCTTCTGCTTCTCGGCCTTGGCGCCGTATAGCGAGCGGCCCTGCTTGCGGTCCTTTACGCCGGCGGCGTCGAGGGTCCCGCGGATGATGTGGTACTTGACCGACGGAAGGTCACGCACCGCGCCGCCGCGGACGAGCACGACGGAGTGCTCTTGAAGGTTGTGGCCGATACCCGGGATGTAGGCCGTGACCTCCATGCCATTGGTGAGACGGACTCGGGCGATCTTCCGAAGCGCCGAGTTCGGCTTCTTCGGGGTCATGGTCCGAACGACCGTGCACACGCCTCGCTTCTGGGGCGAGCCGCGGCGGAGCTCCACGAACCGGCCGCGCATCGAGTTCCACGTCCGCCGGAGGGCGGGCGTGTCCACCTTCTTGCGCTCCTTCTTACGGCCCTTGCGGACCAGCTGCGCGGTCGTTGGCATCTGTCGTTCCGTCTCCTTCAATAGACGCGTAGGACACAGGCGCACACAGACGTGCGTTCGTCGCGATCTTCGTGGGTCGCTCGTGACGCCGATGCGCCGACCTTCCGGCACGGGCATCGGGCGCAGCGCGGCCAACGGGCGGGTGTTACCGAGTGGTCTTCGCCTTCCGGGCCGATGCACCAAATGACCGCCCCGACGCTTCCGGGACGGTCACCGTCTCGAAGGACTGCCGAATGAGAAGTCTAGGGGTTTCGAGGGTCTTAGGTCAAAGGGCGAAGGCCGTTTCTGGGCCGTGAACGCTAAGAAGGACGCACTCGCTGACCCGCCCGCTCGCTCGCCGGACGCTCATGGGCGGTCCTTGACGCGGTCCCACTCCTTATATGCGTCGCGCAGCTGCGCCCGGGAGCGCTCTGATAGAGCGGAGCGCTCGGTGTCCGCCCACTGTGGATAAAGGAGGATCTCGCTCCGGTCGGGGTCCCAGACGACCCCGTTCACGCATCCGGTCGGCCCGTATTCCGGTGCCGGGAGCAGCCTGACCCGGAGGGGCGGCGGAGGTGAAGCCTGCGGTGCTTCTAACGGAGGTGACACGAACTCGTTCGAGAGCGCCTCGAGCTCGCGCCGGACCGTCTCGCTTCCAGCCCCATCGATGGCCCAGGACTCGAGGGTCCCATCGCCGGCCGTCGTGATGCGCACGCCTCCGAGCTCATCCTGGGTCGGCGATCCCAGGTACCAGACGAAGAAGACGCTGCGCAGGTCGAATGGCGGGAGGGTCAGCAGGTTCACGACCTGTGCGCGCCTCACGTACTCGACCGCGATGCCATCACGCCGCTCGATGTACGCGCGGACGAGCGTCGTGTCAGGACGCGTCTCCTCGAGCTGAATGAGCCGGTTCGGCCGAAGCTCGCTGACGCGCTCCTCCCCCTCCGCGTACTGCTCGCTCAAGCACCGCGTGTGTGCCGGGTTCTGCCGGTCGAGGGTGCGCTCGTACTGGAAGAGGTCCCGCCGTTCGAGCGTGCGAAGGTGCTGATCGAAGAGCGCCTGGATGTTCGCGGGCGTGTCGGCATCGATTATCGAGCGATGGACGAACCCATCGACGCTCGCGCCAACGCCGACCATGACCGCAGCCGCGATGAGCACCGACCGCCAGCGCGACCGGGGGCGTTCTGCGGGTCTGCGTCCCCAGGAGAGTCTGGTCACGGATGCGTATGTTGTCAGTCCTGCTTGGGCGGCAGCTCCACTGCATCGATGGCCCGCGCGAGGTCGATGTCCGCCTGTGAAACGCCCTTGGTCGCGTGGGTCGTCAGGACGATGCGCACGTGCTTGTAGTGCTCGAGGTGGATGTCCGGGTGGTGGTTGGCTTTGTTGACGACGTCGGCGACCCGGTTGACGAACGCGATCGCGGACTTGAACCCTTTGGATCGGAACCGCTTCGTGATAGCGGCGCCGTCGCGCTCCCAGTCCGGGAGCGACTCGAGGGCCGCCACGAGCGCGTCTTCGTCGAGCGGCCGCTCGCGCTCGGAGATCGACATCGCCTCGATCCTA
>CAZTAI010000230.1:0-2742 GCA_964611555.1 uncultured Chloroflexota bacterium
AAGGCGGCTGATCTACAGTCAGCGGAGCTCACCACCTGCTCGATCTGCCCGTGAGTCCCCCCATTCTAAAGGAGCGAGCCTCCTTTGGCACCTCAGAATGCCCGCCATGGAGGTCGACGACCGGACGCTGCGCGCGGCCATCATCGTCATCGGCCACTTCATGTGGCTCTCCACGGCCGCTCTCCGGCTCCTTCGCGGCGACCGCGCCCACCGCGTCCAGCAGCGGTCCCACTGGCTGATAGAGCTCTACCCGGTCCTCGTCTGGCTACCCCTGGTGTTCGCGACCTTCCTGTTCGTCGGTCAGGTCGAGCTGGAGGACTCGGTGCAGCTCGCCGGCGTCGGCCTGGCGCTGGCCGGCTCGCTCTTCGCTGCCTGGACGATGTGGTCGCTGGGCAGGAGCTACGGAGTCAGGACCGACGTCTTCGATGGCCACCAGCTAAAGGCGAGCGGGCCCTTCGCCGTCGTGCGGCATCCGCAGCTCCTTGGGATCATCACGTACCACGTCGGCGCATCGCTCGCGCTCGAGAGCCTCGCGCTGCTGGCGATCACCGCGCTCGTGATCGTTCCGTATAGCGCGGTGCGGGTCGGTGCCGAGGAGCGCGTGCTGCGAGCCGCTTTCGGAGCCGAGTACGACACGTACGCCGCGCGCGTCCCGCGCCTGCTGCCTCTTCCCCGCTAGCTCTCAGCCGGCCGCGGCTTCACCGTCTCCGCCGCACCTGACGGCGCCGCGATCGCCTGCCCCACCGCAGAGACCAGCTCATCGATATCGAACGGCTTGATGAACGTCGCTGCCGCTCGGACACGCGAGACGTCCCCGGGACGTCCTCCGGCTGTAACAACAATGAATGGGATGGACTGCTGGTACATGTCGCGGATCTGATCGGCGACGGCGACCCCGTCGAGGAGCGGTAGGCCGAGATCGAGAATGATCACGTCCGGACGCTTGTCGCGAGCCGCCTTCACGGCCTCTTCGCCGTCGGCCGCTTCGACGATCGAGAAGTGGTCGAAGCGGAGCGCTTCGCAGATCAGTTCACGTATGTCGTGGTCGTCCTCGACGACGAGGACGGTGCCCCTCGAGTCCCCCATCAGCCGCTCCGATCGTGCCAGTAGTTGCGCGGGCGCGCAAGCAGCGCTCGCTCTCTTGCCCACGTTGCGACCGCGCTGCCGCGAGGTTCAGCGCGACTGATCCGAGGTCCTACGCCACTGGTGTGATGCGTGACGGGGCGCTCCGCGCGGACCAGGCCTCACGCGCGATCACGAACAAAGCACCGAGGCCGAGGATGGCGACGACGAGGCTAACGATGCCGCCGATGACCGGCGGGGTCGAGGCAACGACGACGACCGCGGACCCGATCGCGAGGAGCGCGAGCTCCAGCCAGCGATCACCCGCTGTCTTCATCACGAGCCTGGCCAGAGCGAAGCCCACGACGGCGTGGGCGAGGAAGCCCGAGGCCACGATGAATCCAAGGATCACGAGCCCGCAAAGCAGCAGACCGAGCACGATGTCGATCCCGACCAGGGCTCCCAGCCCGGCGACGCCTGCAGCGATCGCGATCAGGACCATGACCAGGATCAGCGCGATCAGCGCGGCGATAAAGGCGACGAAGGCCAGCAGCCCGCCAAGCGCCGACGCCCCGGGGCGTGCGCGCACAGCCTGCTCGGCCGCGCGCAGTCTGCTTGGGATCAGCCAGAGCGCGAGCGCCCCGAAGATCACGATCACGGCCCACTGCTGGAATGCGGCGACGCTCCGGTCGAGCGGCCCAGGCTGCCGAGGCTCCTGCGGTCCCGGAACGTCGCCGACCGAAACGTTCTCGGTCCCGCTGACCGTGCCGGTCCGCGTGTACTCGCCCGCTGATCCGAGGATGCTCCCCGCCACGGCTCCGTCGACGGTCACCTGGCCCGCCGAAAATATGAGGTCCTCGCCCACCGACGACCCACCCGCGACCGAGAGCGTTCCCGAGCCCACGAAGATGTCCTCGCCAACGTCGCCGGCGACCGTGACCTGTCCCGCGCCGACGCGCGCGTCGCCGGCGACGTCGCCGGTCACGAACACCGTGCCCGCGCCGGCGATGAGGTCACCGCCGACGTTGCCGGTGACCTCCACCTGGCCGCCGAAGGCGACGAGATCACCCTCGATCTGGCCGTTGACGCGGATCGTCCCACCGAAGACGTAGAGGTCGCCGGCCACCGTCTCGCCGGCGGCGATCACGATCGTTTCGCCCGCGCGGATCTTGCCCCCGAGCTCGCTCTGCTGGGCGGCCGCGTATAGAACAAGCGGGCCCAGCAGGGCGAGCGCGATGGTCGCGATGACCAGCAGTCGGGCGCGGCGAGCCTTCACTAACTGAGCGTGGCCTTCACCGAAAGCTGAACGTTGCCCTTCAGCGCGCGCGAGATCGGGCAGTTCTCCTTCGCGCCCTCGGCCGCCTTCGTGAATGCGGCGGCGTCAACGTTCGGGACGGTGCCTCGAACTTCGAGCTCGCTCGACACGACGGTCCACTTCTCCGAGACGCGGTCGAAGGTCACCGTCGAAGTGACCTCGAGTCGTGTCGATGGCGTGCCCGCCTTCGCGAGATCCGAGCTGAGCGCCATCGAAAAGCAGCTTGCGTGAGCCGCGGCCAGCAGCTCCTCGGGGCTGGTCTTGCCACCGTGGGCCTCGGTGCGCGCGGCCCAGGAGAGCGGCAGGTCCTTGAAGTTCTCGCTCGACCCTCCGCTCACGGAACCGCTGCCCTGCGCAAGGTTGCC
>CAZTAI010000231.1:0-2719 GCA_964611555.1 uncultured Chloroflexota bacterium
ACCTCCAGCTGGTGCGTCCCGGCGGCGCGCAGACCCGCGCGCTCGGCGGCTTCGCATACGACGGCGATGGCCGCCGCTTGATCTCCCGCGCTCGCTTCCGCAGTCGCCCCGTCGAACGCGCGCTGCTCCGGTATGGCCTCGGGCTCGGCGAGGCCGGGCCAGTCGTCGTTGAGCGGCAGGTGCCTGGCGAGCTCCGCCGCGTCCGCTAGCGCGCGCCGAAGGGCCGCGGGCTCGAGCGTGTTCACGGTCACGGTCCCCAGGGCCCGGCCGACCACAGCGCGCGCCTGCACGCTGAGCTCGTCGGAGATCGCGTTCTGGTGGATCGATGAATGGGAGTAGCGAGTGATGGCGCTGCGCCGGCGGTGGACGAACAGCTCGGCGTCATCCGCGGCAGCACCTCGGACCGCGTCGCGCAGCGGCGCGAGCATCGCGTCGGCGCCCAGCAGCGGGCTCACGACACCACCTCGAGCGGCAGGTCGCGGAAGCGCGCGTGCGCCGCCCCGTGAGCCACGCGCATCAGCTGGAGCGGCTCCCCCTTCGCGCACGAGAGGAACCCGTGCAGCTCCCAGTCGTCGGCCACACCGTCACAGCGGCCCCAGAAGTCCGGTGTTAGCGACTGGAACGCGACGCCGCGGACGTGGCCCTGGATCTCGCCGCCTTTGATGACGCGCGCCACCTGCGCGCTGAAGTGGAAGTTCTGGCGCCGCTCATCGAGCGAGTACGAGGCCGGCGACTCGAGCAGCAGGCCGTCGTCGATCTCGCGCACCAGGTCCTCGAACCTCCGCACTCCGGGCTCGAGGCTGATGTTGACCATGCGGACGAGCGGGAAGTGCTGCCAGCCCTCCGCTCGCGACGATCCGCCACTCGCCGGGAGTCCCAGAGCACCCGCGGTCTCGCGCGAGCTCAGGTAGCCGACGAACGTGCCGCGCTCGATGAGCGGCGTGCGTGTCGCTGGAACGCCGTCGTCATCCCAGCCGAACGTGCCCATGCCGCCCGGAACCGTCGCGTCCGCGGTGATCGAGACGTGCTCGGATCCGTAGCGGAGGCGACCGCGGTCCTCGGGCCACATGAACGTCGTGCCCGCGAACGCGACCTCGTGCTCGAGCACGCGGTCCGACTCGGTCGGGTGGCCGCACGACTCGTGCACCAGGAGCGCGAGGAACGGCTGGTCCAGGATCACGGTCGTGGGTCTCGCTTGCGCCAGGGGTGCCGTGAGGATGGCCTCGACGTCCTCGCGGTAGCGCGCCGCCGTCTCGACCAGGAGCTCTTCCTCCACGAACTCCCAGCCGGCCTGGCGCGCGTTGCGCATGTCGTAGCGCTGCGCCGGTCTGGCGCCCGCCTTCACCGCGAGGACGTTCAGCGTCGTGGCCGTCTCCACGATCTCCTGCTCGACGTCGGTGCCCTCGCTCGTCACGAGGCGCTTTGCGGTCCGGTATGCCGTGATCCCCGCGCGCGTGGTGCGCGCATTGGGGCCGCGCAGCGCCGCATCCGCCTCGCGCACGAGCGCGACGCGCTCGGCGAGAGGCACGGCGAACGGATCGGTCCGCAGCTGGGTCCGGTAGGTGCCCCGCTGCGGGGCAGCCGGAGCGAGCACGACCGCACGCCGCTGGACCTGAGCGGATGCGTCCGCGCGCTCCATCGCCGCGTCGACCAGCCTCGCTTCGCCCTGGCCGGGACGATCCGTGGCAGCGAACCCCCATGACCCGCGGTGGAGCACGCGCAGACCCACGCCGCCGTCGGAGGCTCGGTCGATCCCCTCGACCTCGCCGTCCTTCACGTTCACGGACTCCTGCTGCCGCTCGACCCAGCGCGCGTCGGCGTACGACGCGCCGCGCCGCACCGCGGCCTCGACGATGTCGGCCAGTAGCCGGTCCCTCATGTACCCATAGAATGGACGCAGCACAGCGCGCGCGGCGGCCGGAGCATCGGACTAGCGCGCTCATGGATCGCTCGTCGGAGCAGGGCTCTGCCGGGATGGATCAGGAGAGCAAGACGCGCGCCCTGATGGGTCGGGCGGCACGCGCGCTGTGACGTAGGGCGTGCCGTCGTGTTCCGCACGGCGTCGCCGCCCTCCATAGGAAAGGACCCATCGTGCCCGACGTCGCTCTCCTCATCGACTGGGAGAACGTCTACTACACCATGCGGCAGCACACCGAAGGCCCGCTGCCGTCGACGCTCTCGATACTGCAGGCGATCCTCACCAAGGCGGCCAGCTTCGGACCGGTGCGCGTGAAGCTCGCGATCTTCGGGCAGGAGGTCGCGTCGCAGGACGACACCCTCCTGATGGCGCTCGAGTTCACGGGCATCGAGCCCATTGCCGTAGCCCAGCGCATGAGCGGACGCCTCCTCAAGGGCCGCTCCGACGCCGTCCTCATCACGCGGGCGATGAAGCTCCTCTACAAGGACCGCCCGGATATCGACACCTGGTTCATCGTCTCGGGCGACCGCGACCTCAACGCCCTGTGCAAGGCGCTCAAGGACGAGGACAAGCACGTGTACCTCGTGGCCGGGGACCAGTCGCTGGCGAACGAGCTCCGCGAGTCGCCCTACCTGCGGGACGACGTCTTCTTGCTCGAGGACCTCATCCCCGAGGCCCGCTGGACGCGGACCGGGCTCCGCGCCGACGACACGCAAGCCGACCGGGTCGCCCGCGTCGAGCACGTCGCCGACCGCGCTCCCCGAGGAGCCCTGGATCGCGTCCGGCGCCCGCGCGGAGGGC
>CAZTAI010000232.1:0-2693 GCA_964611555.1 uncultured Chloroflexota bacterium
AGCTCGTCGGCGGAGAACGGCTTCACCAGGAACTCGCGCGCGCCGGCGAGCATCGAGCGGCGAAGGTAGTCCTGTTCGCCCTGGACACTCATCATGATGATCGGCGACTCGGGAACGGTGTTCGAGATGATCTCGGTCGCGGTGATCCCGTCCATGTCGGGCATGTTGATATCCATCAGGATCACGTTCGGCCGCTTGTCCTTGGCGAGCGTGATGGCGTCCTGACCACTCGAGGCGGAGCCGACGATCTCGAAGTCCGGCTCGAACCCGAGCAGCTTCGACAGGTTGTCGCGCGTGTCGGCGATGTCGTCGACGATGAGGATGCTGATCTTTTCGGTCGCTACGGCCATCGGACGGTCGAGCATAGCCCAGAGCTCCTGTCAGTCCGGCTCTTTCGCGCCGCGGATCAGGGCAGGACCCAGAGCGCGATCAGCGCGCCGATCCCGAGGGCCACGCCATACGGGATGCGCGCCTTCAGCACCGCCTCGAGCCTGTTACGCGGCGCGACCTCCGGCGGCGTGAGCCGGCGCGTGATCATCAGGATGAGCGCGAGCACACCGCCGGCGAGCGCTCCGTAGAGCGCGGCGTTCAAGAGGAACACCGATCCGCGGACGGCACCTATGGCCATGAGCATCTTGGCGTCGCCGGCCTTGATCCCGCCGCCGACATAGAACGGATAAGAGACCGCTAGCCCGATCGCCAGCCCGGCCGCGTGGTCGAGCAGCCCGCGCTGGAGGAGCTCGCCGGGGAACCCCTCGATCGCTCCGAGCACGAGCCCGATGGCCATCGTCGGGAACGTCACGACGTTGGGGATGCGCTGCCAGCGCCAGTCCGTGACGATCACGACGGCGACGAAGGCGACCAGGACCAAGTTCTCCAGGATGCGGATCGGCTCCGTGGTGTGCCTCCCTTAAAAGAGGAGCGGCGCCCTCGCGGGCGCCGCTCCGGCAGTCCCAGGCCGCGCGAGACTAGGTCAGATCGTTCGCGCAGTCTCACTGCGCCTTACGGCTACGTGAGGTTGTTCCCGATGTTGCTGAAGATGTTCTGGATCTGGCCCTTGAGGAAGATCATGGCGACGATCACGGCGATCGCGATGACGGCGATGATGAGTGCGTACTCGACGAGTCCTTGACCGTCGTCGTCCCGGAGCAAGCTGATCAGGTCCATTGTGCCGACCTCCTTTCCGCGCAACGGTGACGCCGACGTTACCGGCGGTACAGCGGGACAGAAGTACCGATCTGGGCACTGAAAGTCCCAGACAGGCGTCAGAACGAGGCCAGCCGTCGTCTGTCAGCGACCCACGGACATGAGCGGCGGGCCGAGGAAGACGATCAGCAGCGCGGGCAGCACGCAGAACGTGAGCGGGAAGAGCATCAGCACCGGGAGCCGGCGCGCGACAGCCTGAGCTCGGCGGCGGTCCGCGTTACGAAGCGCGTCGGCCTGGATCACAAGGAGATCCGCGAGCGGAGCGCCGAACCTGGTCGATGACGCGATCAGTGCCGCGACCCGTGACTCGCTTGGGCCAGCGGCGCCGAACCTTTCGAAGGCCGCGGCGCTCCCCCGACCGAGGTTCAGATCGGCCAGCAGGCGGCGCGCCTCGGGCAGTCGCGCGACCCGCGGTGCCCGTTCCACCAGAGCGCGCATCGCCTGCTCGAAGGTCATCCCTGACTCGAGCCCGACCACCACGGCGTCAAGGAGCGAGCCGAGGCCCCCGCCATCTGAAGGCGCACGAAGCAGCCGATGCAGCCACAGAGCGGCCATCGCCTCGAGGACCACCGCGGTCAGCAGGAGACCGCGCCCGCTATCGACGAGCGTGAGCAGGTAGCTGGGCATGGCGAGCGCGAACATGATCGCGCCGAGCGGAGCGAGGAGGAGCAGGACCGCCGCGGAGGCACGCCCTTGAGCGGTGAGCGCGGCGACCTCGTCCTCGAGGGCGAGCCGGCCGCGGAGAAGGGCCGCGACCCGGGAGAGACTTCGCGCGACCCTTCCGCCGGCGCGCGCGAACGAGCCGAGCACCACGGTGAAGGGCGCGAGGTCCTCGTCCGGTACGACGGAGCGGTAGGCCTCGAGCGCACGGTCGACCCCGTCGCCGAGCGCGAGCGACGCGGCGACCCGTCTTGTCGGAGCGGTGAGCGCAGCAGGTAGCGCGGGTGCCACCTCCGCGAACGCCTGTTGAAGCGAGAGCCCGCTGGCCAGCGCGGCGCCGATCGACTCGACGAGGGCTGGAAGCGCCTCACGCCGATGTCGCATACCGGCCCGAGCCATCCGTACCCGAGCGGCTGCCGATGGGAGTCCGCGGAGCTCGGACCAGAGTGCCGCGACCGTCAGTCCGGTCGCGAGCAGGGACAACGCGAGCGTCACGCGACGATCTCGCGGAGCAGATAGCCATCGCGGCTCGCTTCGTCCAGCTCAGAGATGCTCACGATGCGTCGCCGGCCCTCCGCGTCGCGCTCCTGGTGCACCAGCACGTCGATGCCACGCCGGATCTGCTCGCGCACCGCTTCGAGCGGTAGGTCGATCCCAGCCATCAGCGCCATCGTCTCGAGGCGGCTCAGCGCGTGCGCCGGGCCGTTGGCGTGCGCGGTGGTCAAAGATCCACGGTGCCCGGTGTTCATGGCTTGGAGCATGTCGAGAGCTTCCCCGCCCCGGACCTCGCCCACGACGATCCGATCAGGACGCATCCGCAGAGCGTT
>CAZTAI010000233.1:0-2690 GCA_964611555.1 uncultured Chloroflexota bacterium
ACGGCAGGGTCGAGGCCCGTGCCAGCGGCGTGGTCGTCATGCTGCGAGTGTACCGACGCCACCCGACCGCGTGCCGAAATCCTTGTCAGGAACACCCCGAAGTGCTACAACGATCGCGACCGCCGAGCGGCCATTTTCGAGCCGCCGTGCATCCCGCCCACGGAGGAGACACATTGACGCTCTTGCGACGAAGCGCACCACTGCTCATCGGCCTGCTGGTGTTCATGACCGCCTGTCAATCGAGCGGGGGCGACCTGCTGGACACAATCAAGTCCAGCGACAAGCTTCGCGTTTCGACCGACCCGAACTACGCCCCTCAGTCGTTCCTCAACGACCAGGGCGAGTTCGAGGGATTCGATATCGATGTCGCCAAGGAGATCGCCAAACGGCTCGACGTCGAGGTGGAGTTCAAGACGCCCACGTTCGACCTTGTGCAGGCGGGTGGGTGGAATGGCCAGTGGGACATCAGCGTCGGCTCGATCACAATCACCGAGGCGCGCAAGGCCGTTCTCGACTTCACCGCACCCTATTACTTCACCCCCGCGCAGCTGGCGGCCAGCACTGCCTCAGGCATCACAACCATCGATGGCTTCGCCGGCAAGAAGATCTGCGTCGGCGCCGCGACCACCTATCTGGACTGGATCAACGGCGATCTGAAGCTGGGTGATGGATCCGCGCTGGCGCCCGTCCCGGCGGGAGCCGAGGCCGTTCCGCTCGAGACCGATGCGCTCTGTGCCGAAGCCATTGGCGCGGGCCGCACCGAGTTCGAAGGCTTTCTCAGCTCGTCGACGACGGTGCAGCAGGCGATCGACGACGGCGTGCCGATCGTCCTTGTTGGTGACCCGGTCTTCTTCGAGCCGCTCGCGGTGGGCACGGACAAGGCCGGTCCCGCACACGCCAAGCTGCAGGCGCAGCTCGACTCGATCATGCAGGCCATGCACGATGACGGCACGCTGACCGCGCTCAGCAAGAAGTGGTACAACGGGCTGGACCTCACGGTCAAGGCATAGCCCGCAAGGTACCGACAACGCGCAACGGGGACGCGGACAACGCGTCCCCGTTGCGCTGTTCCTAGCCACAGCGGAGGAGCTCGCAGATGACTGCTGGCACATTGGCTGATCTCTCGGAATCGGAGGTCATCGCCAGCCTCCGGAGTGCTGCCCGGCGAGCTCGCATCACCTTTCGCACCTGGTTCGGGATCACCTGGGTGCTGCTGGTGGGGGCGCTCGTGCTGATGCTGTGGGCGACCGGCAACATCAAGCTCGACTTCATCCGCTCAGCCGGCCCGTTCATCCTCGGGGGAGCCGGCACCACGGTCCTCATCGCCGTTGTCTCGATCACCTTCGCGACACTGCTGGCGCTGCTCGGCGCGCTGGGCCGCATCTCGCGCAATCCAGTGCTCAACGGAGTCGCGTCCCTGTACGTGTCGCTCGTGCGCGGCACGCCGCTCCTGGTCCAGATCTTCTTCGTCTACCTGGCGCTTCCCGAGCTGGGGATCGTTCTTCCGGTGCTAGTTGGTGGCATCGTCGCGCTGGCCTTCAACTACGGGGCGTACATGACCGAGATCTTCCGCGCCGGCATCCAGGCGGTGCCGAGGGGCCAGCGCGAGGCGGCCGAGGCGCTCGGCATGCCGGAGGCGCTGATCATGCGTCGCATCGTCATGCCGCAGGCGTTCCGCATCGTCATCCCGGCGATCGGCAACGACTTCATCTCGATGATCAAGGACAGCTCACTGGTGTACGTGATCGGCGTCTCCGAGCTGCTCTTCCGGGCCTCGACCCTCGGACGCCGAGAGCTGGCAAGCCTGTCGGCGCTGCTCATCGCGGCACTCATCTACTGGATCATGACGATCATCTTCAGCTTCTTCCAGGAGCGCCTGGAGCGGCGCATGGCGAGGGGTGATCGATGACCGCCATCGGCAAACATCAGCTCCCCGAACACGTCGGAGAGGTGATCGTCCAGGCCCGCGGCATCGAGAAGTACTTCGGGCAGAACCATGTCCTGCGGGGCGTCGACCTCGACGTGCGACAGCGCGAGGTGGTGATGATGGTCGGGCGCTCTGGCAGCGGCAAGACAACCTTCCTGCGCTGCCTGAACTACCTCGAGGAACCAACCCTTGGCTCGGTGGAGATCGACGGCGTGCGGGTCGAGGCAGATCCGCTCCATCCCCGCTCGCGCGCCCACCAGGAGCAGACGCGCCAGCTGCGCCTGCGGGCCGGCATGCTCTTCCAGGACTTCAACCTGTTCCCGCACATGAGCGCGCTCGCCAACTGCATCGAGGCACCGGTACGAGTGCGCGGCATCTCCCGCGAGGAGGCGACCGCCACCGCCGAGAAGTACCTGGACAAGGTGGGCCTACTGGAGAAGAAGGACGAGTATCCGGCGCGCCTTTCGGGAGGCCAGAAGCAGCGGGTCGCCATCGCCCGCGCGCTGTGCATGGAGCCCAAGGTGCTCATGTTCGACGAGCCGACCAGCGCCCTCGATCCCGAGCTGGTCGGCGAGGTGCTGCACGCGATGGAGGAGCTCGCGCACGAGGGGACGACCATGATCGTGGTCACCCACGAGATGCACTTTGCCCGCGAGGCCGCAGACACGGTGGTCTTCATGGAGGAGGGGCGGGTGGTCGAGGCCGGGCCGCCGGAACAGGTTCTGTCGGAGCCAACCGACGAGCGGACGCGTCGCTTTCTGCG
>CAZTAI010000234.1:0-2683 GCA_964611555.1 uncultured Chloroflexota bacterium
ACGCGCCGGAGGCTAATGGGGCTTCAGGACATAGCTGGTGGGCGAGGAGGGACTCGAACCCTCACGCTCTTGCGAGCAATGGCTCCTAAGGCCATCGCGTCTACCGTTCCGCCACTCGCCCGCCTTCCATTGTGGAGGGAGCGAATGGGCGCGACTAGGACTTCTTGGTGCGAGCCTCGGTGCCCGAGAGCTTCTCGATCGCCTTGATGAGCGAGTGGTTCCCCTCGCGGCCGCCGCCGGCTTGCTGCAGCGCGGTGTAGAGGGCGTGCGTCAGCGCGGTCCCGGGCAACGACGTCTTCGTCGCGTACGCGGCGTCGAGGGCGAGGCGCAGGTCCTTCTGCTGGAGGTCGACCATGAAACCGGGGCTGAAATCGCCGGCCAGGATCTTCGGCGCGTAGTTCGCCATGGCCCACGACCCGCCCGCGCCGCTCGCGATCACCTCGCGTGTCTTCGCGAGGTCGAGGCCCTGCGCGGCCGCGAACACAAGCGCCTCGGACACGCCGAGGTTGTTGAGCACGACGGCGATCTGATTGGCGAGCTTCGTGGCCTGACCCGCGCCATGCGGACCCATGTGCACGATCGTCTTGCCCAGCGCCTGGAACACGGGCATTGCGCGAGCGACGTCGGCGTCGTCGCCCCCGATCATGATCGTCAGGCGCGCCTCGACCGCGCCGATCTGCCCACCGGACACCGGGGCATCGAGCGTCTTCAACCCTCGAGCTGCTCCGCGTTCCGCGATGGACTTCGAGACATCCGGCGAGATGGTGCTCATGTCGATGACCAGAAGACCGTCGTGCGCTCCTTCGGCGATCCCGCCCTCCCCGAACGTCACGGCCTCGACGTCGGGCGAGGTCGTGACCATCGTGATCACGATGTCGCTCCGCTCGGCGACCTCCTTCGGTGTCTTGCACACGGTCGCGCCGTCGGAGCGGAGAGGCTCGGCGCGCGAGAGCGTCCGGTTGGTGACGGAGACGGGGAAGCCTGCTCGCAGGAGGTTGCGTGCCATGGGCAGGCCCATGATCCCGAGCCCGACGACGCCCAGCCGCTCCGCCAAGGTCGGCCTAGTTCTCGGCGTCGTCGCGGCGGACGAACACGCCGCGGGTCTGGTCGTCCGCGCTGACGAGGAAGGTGTCCTCCTCCGTCTCGCCGACGTTCACCGACGCGAGCAGACGGTCGTCGGTCACGTGCAGGAACCCGCCCGAGCGCTCCAGCTCGTTCGCGATCGCCTCCGAGAGGGTCTCCTCCTCGAAAGAGCCGACGAGCAGCGCGCGCGCCTTCTTCACCAGCTCGTAGAACTCGGTCGGCGACATGGCGTGCTCGTGCGCGAGCAGCACGGCGCTGCCGAGATCGTCATCGCCCTCGTGGATCTCATAGAAGTACACGTTCCGCTCCCTCTACAGTAAGGGTCTCCGATGCCGACCGATCCCTCCACCACGACCGATCCTTCCGCGCGCACGACCGCTTCCGACGGCTCGTTCCGCTACTCGGTGACCCGCCATCCCGGGTCGCTCGTGACGATCGACGTCGAGGCCGATGCGGCGCGCCTTCTGGCCGCGTCCGAGCGCGTATTCACGAAGCGCAACCGGCAGGCGAACATCCCCGGGTTCCGTCCGGGCAAGGCGACGCGGGCGATGTACGAGCGCCACTACGGCGCGCAGCACCTCTGGACGGAATCGGCCGAGGATGTCATCGACGAGACCTACCGCGAGATCGTCCAGAACGAGCGACTCGACCCCCTGGAGCACCCGCGTCTCGAGATCACCCAGCTCGAGCCGGAGAAGGAGCTGCGGTACGTCGCGAACGTCACCGTGCGGCCAGAGGTCACGCTCGGCGACTACGCGGGGCACGGCGCGAAGGTCGAGCCCGCGGCGCCGACGGATGAGGACGTCGAGCGGGTCATCGCGGGCATGCGCGAGCACCACGCGGAGCTGCGTCCAGTGGACCGCCCCGCGGCGAGCGGTGATGTTCTGACCGTTGACGTCGACGCGGTGCTGGACGGCAAGGCGCTGCCTCCGATGGGACGCAACGCCCACATCGAGCTGGGACACGAGTACGCCGTGCCTGGACTCGCGGAAGGCCTCGTGGGCGTGCGCGCGGGGGAGGAGCGCGTCCTCGATCTCACCTTCCCGGCCGATCACTCCGACGAGGACGTCCGCGGGAAGACGGGCAAGTTCACCGTGCGCGTGTCGAGCGTGGCGGAGAAGATCCTGCCCGCGCTCGACGAGGAGTTCGCCAAGACCGTGGGCGTTCCTGATCTGGCTTCGCTGCACCGCGCCGTCCGCGACGAGCTCGCGCACGGCGCGTTCCACGAGGCGCGCGACGCGGCGGCCGACAAGGCGCTCGGCCACGCCGTCGAGGCGAGCGAGGTCGAGGTCCCCGAGGTGCTCGTGCGCGACGAGCTCGACCACATGATCGGGGACCTTCGGGCGCGCGCGGCGGAGCGCGGCCTCGCCTGGGAGCGCTTCCTCCTCCAGGCCAAGAAGACGGAGGGTGAGATCCGCGAGGAGTGGCGGGCCGCGGCGCTCAAGCGGGCCAAGTCGCTCCTGGTCCTCGACGCCATCGCGGACAAGGAGGACGTCAGCGTGTCCAGCACCGAGCTCGCGCAGGAGCTCGCGCTCATGCCGGTCGCGAAGCAGGACCCGCAGGTGCTGCGATCTCCCCAAGTATTGGCGTCACTGGCGCG